>JBBAEV010000006.1:0-43039 GCA_041655735.1 Bacilli bacterium
CCTTTTTTTATCTGTATAATACTCTTAAAAAAATATTCTGTCAATAAAAAGGAAAACAATCAGTTCTTATTATTTACCACAACATTGTTTGTATTTTTTACCACTGCCACATGGCTATTATTTTTCGAACTTCCGAGCCTATGGTTAGCTATAAATGGCTATAAAACCTAATGAAACTACAATGAATTTACACTTGAGAACACTCGAGAACGCTACCAAAATGTATGTAAAAACGTATGTAGAATTCAAAAATGAATTAAACATCAATTGTTTCTTTTAAATCTAAGATTTTATAATTTAGACCTGCTTTTTCTATTTCTGATTTCAATAATTGAGTGTCTGGATTCATAAATGGTAATGGATGTTCCATATGAACCGGTAATAGCAATGTTGGATTTATATCTTCAGCGAACATAACTCCATCAATAATTCCAAGTGTTAGTCCATTTCTATTAAATGGCATACATATAATATCACATTTATAATCATTATTAAAATTAATCGTATCGCTTGTTGTATATAATCTTTTATTACCATCATCAATTATATAACCAACATTTTCAAATATTTCTCCACCTGCCTTTTTCATTTTAGTGAAGAATCCATGAATAGCCTTTGTCACTTCAATTTTAGTATCACCTAAATCTATAATATCTCCTTGTTTTATAACTGTAGGATTTATTAATTCAACATTATCAACAACTTCTTTGGTTGTATATATTTTAGCATTATCTCTTTTGACAATTTCATTTATTGCTTCTGCGTTGCAGTGATCTCCATGTCTATATGTTATTAAAATGTAATCAATATTCTTCCACTCATTTAATAATGATTCTTCATATCCAATTTTTCCTGGATCTATTAAGAATCTTTTTTTATTAGTTTCCACTAATAAGCATGATTGATTGTACTTTGTAATTTTCATATTATTCTCCTCTCATTTTTAAAACTTCAACTGCTTTATCTCTATGTAATTCTTTTACTATTTCAATTTCATTTTTGGAATATCTAGATAGTATATCTATATCTGTAATCATTTCAGGACAATAGTTATCATTACTATCTTGTAATGTAGCAGCATACACAATTTTTGAAAACTCTTCATAAAGAATTGCTCCCATACACATCATGCAAGGTTCACACGAAACATACATTGTTGCTCCCTTTAAATCGCCATATAAATTTTTATTTTTGGATGCGCTTTCTATAGCTTCCAATTCCGCATGAGAGTACATGCTCGCTTCTATTAAAGTTTTATCATTACTTCTACCAATTATTTCGCCATCTTTAACTACAATTGCTCCATAAGGATATTTAGCATTTTTACTAATTTCAATAGCTATATCTATAAACTTCTCATCATTCATAAGTTTCAACTCCTAATAATATTATATCATAAATTTTTATGCCTTTTGTCGTGAACTATAGGGGCAGTGATCATTTTCTTCGTAAACCCTTATAAATAAAAGGATCATATTTTAAAAAACACTTGCTACATACGTTTTAAATACGTATGTAAAACGTATGTAGGGGCATTTTTTGAAGAAAAATTACAACTTTTTAGAAAAGAAAAAGCCCATAGTTTCTTTATTTATGGGCTTTCGTAAGCTATTTGCCACAACATTGTTTATATTTTTTCCCACTGCCACATGGACAAGGGTCATTTCTACTAATCTTTTTTACTCTTATTGGTGTTTTTTTACTTGATTTACTAGTATCGGTATTAGCTACTCCTTGTACTGTTTGTGTTCTTTGAGGAGCCTTTTTTATATCTGATCTTAATAAATATATGGATGTGTCTTTTTCAATCTTATATAACATTTCATCAAACATTTGAAATCCTTCCATGGTATATTCACGCAAAGGATTTTCTTGAGCCAAACCTCTTAACCCTATTCCTTCCCTTAAATGAGCCATGGTATTTAAATGTTCCATCCAATGTGTATCAATTACTATTAAAACCATTGATTTTTCAAATTCATTAGCTACTTCAAAAGGAATATCTTTTAATTTGTCATTATATTCGGTTAATATTTTATCTTGAATAAATTCTATTGTTTGTTCATTAGATTTATTTGTTATTTCTTTTATACTGATGTCATTTTTTAAAAGGCTTTCATTAGTAATTTTTACTATTTCTTCTACTGCTTCTTTATCTAAATTTCCCTCAATAGAAATACGATCTTTTATAATATTATTAACATAGTTTTTTAATATTTCAATAACTGTTTCATGAATAGATTCATTATCTAATATTTTGTTTCTTTTTTCATAAATAATTTCTCTTTGTTGGCCTAAAACATCATCATATTGAAGTAAATGTTTACGAAGATCAAAGTTATTACCTTCGACTCTTTTTTGAGCTGATTCAATAGAACGAGTAAACATTTTACTACGGATAGCTTGTTCGTCATTAAAACCTAATGATTCAAGCATTCCTTTAATTCTACTTGTTCCAAAGCGAACCATTAATTCATCTTCTAGTGATACAAAAAATTGTGAATAACCAGGATCCCCTTGACGACCAGAACGACCTCTTAATTGATTATCTATACGACGGGCTTCATGCCTTTCTGTTCCAATTACGCAAAGTCCTCCTACGTCCTTAATCTTTTGGGCTTCCTCATCAGTTTTTTTCTTCATTTCATTATATAATTTTTTATATAATTTTCTAGCTTCTTTTACTTCATTATCTGAACTTTCAACAAAACTAGTTGCGGTAGATATAATTTCATCACTGTAACCTTTTTTCTTTAATTCTTTCTTAACTAGTATTTCGGCATTACCTCCAAGAACTATATCTGTACCACGTCCTGCCATATTAGTAGCAATAGTTACTGCCCCTAAACGTCCTGCTTGTGCAATTATCTCGGCTTCACGAGCATGATTTTTAGCATTTAATACTTCGTGTGTTATTTTTTTCTTTTTTAACATATTACTAATTAATTCACTAGTTTCTATCGCTATAGTACCTACTAATATTGGTTGTCCTTCTTTATGACGCATTTCTATTTCATTTACTATAGCTTTAAATTTACCTTGCCTATTACTATAAACTAAGTCAGCCATATCTTTCCTAATAACTGGTTTATTAGTTGGTATTTCTACAACATACATGTTATATATATTTCTAAATTCTTCTTCTTCTGTTTTAGCAGTACCAGTCATACCAGCCAATTTTTTATACATTCTAAAATAATTTTGGAATGTTATTGTCGCAAGAGTTCTTGTTTCTTGTTGAATCTGTACTCCTTCTTTAGCTTCTACTGCTTGATGTAATCCTTCACTATAAGCTCTTCCTTCCATTAATCTACCAGTAAATTGATCAACAATAATTACTCTTCCTTCTTTAACTACATAATCAATATCTCTTTTCATTGAATAATTTGCTTTTAAAGCTTGATTGACATGATGTACTAAGATAGTATGTTTAATATCATATAAGTTATCAATGTTGAATGCTTTTTCACACTTTTGCGCTCCTTCTTCAGTTAAAGAAACGCCTTTAGTTTTTTCATCATAAAGATAGTCCTTTTCTCTTTTTAATGTTTTAACAAACATATCTGCTTGAGCATAAATATTTTGTGATTGCATAGAGCCACCAGAAATAATAAGTGGGGTTCTAGCTTCATCAATTAAAATTGAATCCACTTCATCAACAATTGCATAATTAAGTGGCTTTTGTACTCTATCTTCTTTTCTAACTGCTCTATTATCTCTTAAATAATCAAATCCTAGTTCACCGTTAGTAGAATATAAAATATCTTTACTATAAACTTCTTGTTTTTCTTTAGGAGAAAGTTCTCTAAAATTAACTCCTACAGTAAGCCCTAAAAAGTTATATATCTTACCCATCCATTCAGCATGAAAAGAAGCAAGATATTCATTAACTGTTACTATGTGAACTCCTTTGCCAGTTAATGCATTAAGATAGGCAGGCATAACTGCAACTAATGTTTTACCTTCGCCAGTTTTCATTTCAGCAATATTACCTCGATTAATTACTAAAGCTCCTATTAATTGAACGCGGAAAGGAAACATTCCTACTGTTCTTTTAGATGCCTCTCTAACTACCGCAAAAGCCTCTATAAGAATATCATCTAATGTTTCACCTTTTTGTAGTCTTTCTTTAAACTCATCAGTTTTATTTCTAAGCTCTTTGTCACTTAATTTTTCCATATCATTTCTTAGAGCTTCAATGGCATCTACTATAGGTTCCATTTTCTTTAATTCTCTTTTGGAATGATCAAAATGTTTTTTAATGAAGTTTAACATGCTATTCCTCCTCTAAGATATATTTTATCAGATTAAACATGATAATAGTAGTAAAAAATTAAAAAGCAAGATTAACTTGCTTATTTTTGGTTAGATATATTTTTTCTAATTTAATAGAGGATAGTTCTTGAGAAAAACTATTTTCTAGTCTTGTTATAACTTCATCATTAACAATTATGTTATTGTCTTTTATAAATGGAATATCTAATGATGATAGAAATGACAAATCTTCTTTATAAGTTGCTTGAGCATGTCCTAATACATCTGTTAAATAGAATAAATCTTTAATTTTTTCTGGGTTTTCTTTTATTCTTTGATAAAAATCAAAAGCAATTAATGTTCCTAAAACATATCTTTGTCTTTTTGGAAAAGTTAAACACGGGTAATCACTATCCATTATTGAATTTAAATAATGTTTGCCTCTTTCTGAAAAGACTTTATATTCAATGGAATCTTTGTCAAAAGATTCCAAGTAATCCTCCAGTATCTTTCTGTCCAATCTATGGTGTTTCTTATATATGTTTATTAAATTTTTTTCAAATATAACACCCCAGGCATCATTATATGTTGAAATTACTCTATTTCTTTTTTCTATTTTTGCAGTCTCACTATTTATAATTTGTTTACTTTGTAGATAATCCCCAAATAATAACTCAGCAGTTATTGTTGTAGATTCACCAAGAAAATCTCTTAAAATACTTTCTTGACCATATAGATGGTTGAAGGTGTGATATATTTCATGAACAATTGTATAAGCATCCTCTACAGTTTCATTATAAAATATATCAATATTTCCTCTAAGACTCACACTAGATTCATTCTCTTTTTTATTTAATTGTTTTATGGGAATATACTTAGTTCGATAATACTTAGTTCGATAATACTTAGTATTAGAACCATTTATTCTTTGTTTATTAGCCATTATTCTTTTAAATTTATTGAAATAGTTAGGATTTAATTGACCAAAAAAACCGCCAACTATTTTTTTGGATTCTTCCAATTCCATCTCGTGCTCACATTTGCGTTTTTCCAAACCATATAATTCAGAATGATTAATAATTATTCTAGCTAATTCACATACTTTTTCAAATTGTTCAAAATGAGTTTTTAAGCTGTCTGATGTTAATTCTTCTTTTAACACACTAGTTAACTTTAAAAAG
The DNA here is from genome assembly GCA_041655735.1 of Bacilli bacterium. GTDB lineage: Bacteria > Bacillota_I > Bacilli_A > RF39 > UBA660 > JBBAEV01. Next base: position 5,436 of record JBBAEV010000006.1, read on the forward strand.
TATTCCTTTTCCTCCATCATTACCTCCAGTATAATACTAAGCTTCTTCTATTATCCCATAATTATTATCTTTTCTTTTATATAACACACACATTTTGTTATTATCTCTATTTTTAAACATAAAGAAATTATGCCCTAGTAAATTCATTTCTAATATAGCTTCTTCAACATCCATGGGTTTCATTTCTATTCGTTTTATTTTAACAACCTTTTCATTTTTATTATCTTCTTCTTCAAACTCAAGATTTATATAATTTGCTTTTTCTTTTTTCATTTTTGATTTAATACGAGTTTTATTTTTTCTAATTTGACCTTCGATCTTATCAATCACAAGATCAATAGCGTTATATAAATTATGATTAGTTTCCTCGGCTCTAATCAAAAAATGAATAGTCGGAATAGTCACCTCAATTATTTGATCATTTTTAATAACCTTTAGTAATACACGAGCTTTTATATCTTCGGAAGCAAAATATTTATCTAATTTACTAATTTTTTCTTCCAAATACTCTCTTATACTTTTAGTAATTTTAATATTTTGTGCATATATATCATATTTCATATTATCCCTCCTATAATAATTATATCACTATTATTAAAATTAAAAAACCACTAGACAGTGGTTGTTTCTACTTCGACTACATTTACTGCTTGAAGGCCTTTATCTGTTTCAATTAATTCAAACTCAACTAATTGACCTTCGGAAAGGGTTTTAAAACCGTCTTGTTTAATTGCTGAATAATGTACAAATATATCTTCGTTTTCTTTATAATCAACGAATCCATAACCCTTATCATTATTGAACCATTTTACCTTTCCACGCAATACTCGCACCTCACCTTCTAGTAATACCTTACAATAATAACTTAAATCAAATCCTTATTTATTACAATAAAATCAAACCCCAAAAAAGCGACAAAATATTATTTAAAGTACTTATTTTGTAAATATACCATAAAAAAATATTAACAAAAAAGTATTGTTATTTTATTTCATTATGTATTAATGTTTTTAAATATTAATTAAATGGCTTATTTGTTAATCTTTAGTTTACTTTATTCCTATTCATAATTAGTTTATATTGTTTTGTAGTAAATTGACAAATAATGTAGTAATTCGTATTATAATTTTTTTAATATATAGTGTGGGGAGATAAAAATGGAAAAGTGGTTTTTAAATAAATCTATAAATAATATTAAAAATAGTTATCCTAATTATTCAGAAACAAAAATAGAAGAAATAAGATATGGTTTAGAAGCAGTCTATTTAACTATTACAAAGTTAATTATTATACTTATCATTTCTTGCTTTTTAGGAATTATAAAAGATGTGCTTATTTTATTGTTATTGTTTGGGGGCATAAGAAATTTTGCTTATGGTATACATGCATCAAAAAGTTTAATTTGTTTATTAGCCTCTTCAACAATTTTTATGGGAGTGCCATATCTCGCAAGAGAGATTACACTCCCGCCTCATACTATGCTAGGGATGGCGTTTATTTGTATTGTGCTATATTTTATATATGCACCCGCTGATACAGAAAAACGCCCTCTAGTAAACGAAAAGAAACGTTTATTATTTAAGTTAATTACTACTTTTATTGTTATTTGTTATACTGTTATTTTGTTATTAATTAATGATAATTATTATAAAAATTTAATATTATTTGCTATGATAATGGAATTATTAATGATTTTGCCAATTACATATAAAATGTTTGGTGAACCATATAATAATTATAAAAAATAAAATTAAAGGAGGTGGTTGTGTGAAAAAATTAATAGCCTTGGGGCTTGCGGTGATTGGAATGGCAGCTTCTTCAGCAGCAACTGTTGGATGTGTTTGGATTTTTTGGAACGAACCAAAAATGCCTAATAGTTTATTAAAATGAAAATAAAATTCCCTATAAGGGAATTTTAACACTATGTCTTTATAATTATCTTCTGAACATAATAGTTGTTTATTATTTCTCTTCGTAGAGAAATTTTTTTATTTTTCTTAATTTTTTCTTTTACTATATAAAGTCCATATCCACGCTTTTCTCCTTTGGTAGAAAAACCTTTTTTATCTATATCATTTATATCTATTTCATTATTAAAAGTATTACAAATAATTATATTAAAATTTTTGTTTTCCTTAAATATTTCAATTCCTATCTTTTTATCTTTACATTCAATAGTTGCTTCTTTAGCGTTATCCAAAAAAACCCCTATAATCGTACATAAATCTTTATAATCACCAGAAGTTAATAAATTAAAATTAAAATCTTCTATATTTTTATCAACATTTATAGATATATCTATTTTATTGTTTTCAATTTCTGATATTTTATATAACAACAATCCTTTTAGCCCCCCAAAAGGGATGTTTTTTAGTTTATTTATCATTAATTCTTTTATTTGCTTACCATCACCGATTATATTATTAATATAACTATTTAACTCTTTATTTTTATTATCTATCATTCCCTTTATTGTAATTAATTGATTCCTATATTCATGTTTTTCTAATCGATGCTCCTCTAAGATCTGTTCATAATTTCTTATGTATTTAAATAATTGATTATATTTATCAATTATTCTGTTTTTATTATATTTATCATTAATAGAGCTTGTTGCTAATAAGATAAACAATATTACCATTATAATATTAAGATAAAATAAATTATTTTTTGATAAATTTATAAATAATACACTTATCCCTATAATTGTTATAATAATTATTACATAAAAAGTTATGGATTTAGTCATCTTTATTTTACTAATATTACTAACGTTATTTTTTATAAAATTGATATTAATAACCATATAAGCCATTAATAAAATAATAATATTACACAAAATTTTTAAATGGCTATTATCAGTTATGACACAAGAAAAATCAGGAATAATCAATGATAATATAAAGAAGGTTAACACTTCTGATAAGGAAAGTAGAAGTAACATAAAAAAAGCTGGTAATATGGCTTTCTTAAAGGATTTATTAAATATAAGGCAGATAGTAATTACCATTATAACAAGTGATAATAACATTTTATCAATCCCAACAGAAAATTTGCTATTAAAATACACACTTATTATTGAAAAGACTATTCCTAATATAGACTTGTAAGATAATTTTATTTCCCCTTCGTATATAAAAGAAACAACATATAATAATATAATTGTTCCTAATATGGCATTTATTAAATTAGTTATTACTTCCAACACAGAGTTTCAACCCCTTCTTCTTTCCCTTTGATAATAAATTAATTGTTTCTTTGTTTTTAAAAGTAATAATATCTTTTTTATAATCTATTTTATCAATATAATCTTTATTTACTATAGCACTGCGATGAGTTTGATAAAAATGATCATCTAATTGTTTTTTTATATCACATATGTTTTTATTAACCATATATTTTGTATAAGGAGTTCTTATTATTGTTTTTCTATCAACACTATCTCTTATTATATAAATAATATCACTTAAATTTATTCGATACGTAATATAATTACTCATAAAAGTTAATACTTGTTTGGTACCTAATATTTTTAGAGCCAATTTAATATTTTCAGTTAATTCTTTTTCACAATCATCATACTTAGATATGAAATCTAATAGCATTAACCTATTCTTAAACGCAGCTTGTTTTAATTCGTAGTGGGCTGTTAAAAATATTATAATACTATTCCAATCATCCATTCTTATTTCTCTAGCAATATCAAGTCCTGATTTAGAAGGTATTTCCACATCTAATATATATATTTTATTGCCTATTTTTTTACGTATTAAAGATTTTAGTGAATTATTATAATCTGAAAAATTATGTATTTTATAATCATCATTTAAAGGCATCATTATTTTAGTAATAATCTTTTCTATATTTTTATTCATTATTTCATTATCATCACATATTATAAAATTTATCACAATAACCACCTCTTTAAAAATTTATTTCTTTGATGGCTTAAATATATTGTCCTTTATTATCTTTTTACTAGAAATTATTGTTGTACGAGTTACTAACCAAACAATAATAACAAATAAAATAACATAAATAACAATACCTAACTTTCTATCTTTTAAAATATAAAAAATAGAAGCTATAGCAAATAAAATATTCATTATATATATTATTAAGACTGTTTTTCTATGGCCAAATCCCATACTTAACAATTGATGGTGAAGGTGTAATTTGTCTGGTTTTGATATAGGTTCACCTTTTAATGTCCTTCTTATTATTGCGAACAAAGTATCTATAATAGGAATAGCTAAAATCAATATAGGGACAACTAGAGAAGTTAAAGTTATATTTTTAAACCCTAATAATGCTATTACTGCAATAATAAATCCTAAAAACATTGATCCAGAATCTCCCGCAAATATTTTGGCAGGATAGAAATTATGAAATAAAAATCCTAATGTGGCTCCTAACATTAAAAATGATATAGTCACTTCTAGTGATCCAATATTTTGAGTAATAACTGCGATAAGTCCTATAGTCAAAAAATATATTGAACTAATTCCTCCCGATAATCCATCTAAACCATCAATAAAATTAATTGCATTAATTGCTCCTAATATAAAGAAAACAGTAAGAGGATATGCCCATATCCCAAAATCAATATAAAAACCAAAAGCGCTTATATTATTTAATAATATATCCCCATAAAAGATTATCACTAAGGTCGCAAAAATTTGTGGAATAAGTTTATATAATGCTGGTAAAGGTTTTATATCATCACATATACCTGTAATTATTATGATAAAACTACCAATTAATATTGAAAGCATTTGAGGGTCTTGAGGAGCAAAAAAAATGTATCCTGTTAAAAACCCTAAAAATATTCCCAAGCCGCCTAGTCTAGGCATTGGTTTAGTATGAATACGCCGATTATCTCTGGGAATATCCATAGCTCCAATATGTTTTGCAATTTTTTTTATAAAAGGCATCAACAGCAATGAACATAAGAACGAAAGCAATATCATAGGTATAACTGGTTCAATATAATCTTTTAGCATACTACCACCATTTTTATTATAACATATTATTAATTATATCAAACAAAAAAACCTTATAATTAAGGTTTTATCTGTCTATTAAATATAAATTATCTAAGAGTATTCCAGTTCCTTCGGCTACACATGTAAGAGGACTATCAGCAATAAACACAGGAACTTTTAATTCATGAGCTAAAAGTTCCGGGAATCCTTTTACCATAGCACCACCGCCTGTTAATACTATACCTTTATCAATAATGTCAGCAGATAGTTCTGGAGGGGTTTGTTCAAGAACATTCTTAACTGCTCGAACAATTATATATACACTTTCTCTTAAAGCTTCCTCTATTTCTTCAGAAGTCATTGTTACAGTATGGGGAAGCCCAGTTACTAAATCTCTACCTCTAACTTCCATTTTCTCTTTCTTAGAATCAGAAAAAACAGTACCTATTGTTTTCTTTATCTCTTCTGCTGTTCTTTCTCCTATTAATAACTTATATTTATCTTTTATATATTTAGTAATGTCATTATCAAAGGTATTCCCAGCAATCTTTATTGAAGTGTTAGTCACTATACCACCAAGAGATAAAATGGCAATATCAGTTGTTCCTCCTCCAATATCAATAACCATGTTGCCACTTGGTTTTGATATATCCATACCAGCGCCAACAGCAGCTACTTTTGGCTCTTCAGACATAAAAACTTTTTTTGCTCCTGTCCTTTCGGCTGCTTCTTTAATAGCATTTTTTTCAACTTGGGTTATATTAGAAGGACAACATATTAAAATACGAGGACGTGAAAAAAAATTTTTCCCATTAACTTTTTTTATAAAATAATTAAGCATTGTTTCAGTTGTTTCAAAATCGGCAATAACACCATCTTTCATTGGTTTTATAGCTTTTACTTTCCCAGGAGTTCTTCCTAACATTTCATTGGCATCATTACCTACTGCAAGAGGTTTTTTAGTTTCCGAATCAATCGCAACAACACTGGGTTCATTTAGGACTATGCCTTGACCTTTTATATAAATTAAAACATTGGCGGTACCTAAGTCTATTCCAATATCTTTTGCGAACATTATATCATCCTCCTACTACCTTTAGTTTATCATATATATTTGTATATTAATAGGTCTATTTTTGTAAATTTAAATACTTATTTTTTGTTGATTCTCCCCCTCTAATATGCCTTATATTAGTATGATATTTTAATATTTTTTTAACCTCATCGTATAAACTTTTATCTATCTCTAATAAACGGTTACTAAGATCTTTATGAACTGTACTTTTACTAACATAAAAAGCAGCAGCTATTTCTCTAATTGTCTTTTTTGTTTCAATAATGTAATGGGCCTCTTCTAACACTCTATAAATTATATTTTCTCCCACATTAAATCCTCCAATTCTTATTAAAAATATATTGGAGGAAATATATATTTATGAGAAAAATTATAATTCTTTTATTTTTTTGTCATAATAATTTTCGGGATTAACTACTTGTCCTTTATAGAATAATTCAAAATGCAGGTGATCCTTTAAATCACTACTAATATTACAACTACCACTTTTGCCTATATTTGATCCTTGATTAATAACGTCATCTTTTTTTACAAGTGTTTCTGATAAACATTGATAAACACTAATTAAATCATTTTCATGTCTTATTTCAATAAATTTGCCCAAAGTATTATCTTCCATTACATTAATAACTGTTCCATTTAAAATAGATATAATATCAAAATTTTCCTTTGTTCCACTATAGTCAACGCCAGAATTTTGCATATATGTTTTTTCATAATAGACAAGCGATTTTTGTTGTTGTTCTTGGGAAGCCTTATAATCATAAAAATGCTTTACTATCTTTACTGATTTATCATTATAAGGTCTAATAATAACATCATCTGATGACACTACTGGCATATCACTATCAAATAAATCAATTACATACATATAGTCATTATCCTTAAACGATGAAACCGTCAAAACTCTTTCAATAAGAATAACACTTGTAATAAATGCTATTGCTGCTATAACGTATATTCCTGGCACAAGTATTGATTTTATATTTTTTTTAACCATGTTCTCACCTCTACTAAAAGTGTGAACATTTTAAAAAAATATATACATTTTTCAAAAATTTTTTATTAAAATATTTTGATAATAATGTCTTAAAATATCATCATAATTATAACCTAATTCTGCCATGCCATTGGCTCCGTATTGACTCATCCCAACGCCATGACCAAAACCTTTTGTTTTAATATAAATTATATTATTATCTTTAGTAATCTCAAAATCAGTTGACCTAATTTTTAGTTTTTCCCTCACATCAGAGGCTTTAAAATACTTGTTGTTTATTTTCAAATCAATAATTCTTCCTGTACTAGTAGTATTTAATATTTCTATTTTTAATTCATCTTGATAAGAAAGTTTTAAATTTTTATAAAAATCATTTGCATTTATTTCTGATTTTTCATTAAAAACAGGCGATGTATCTTTATCCCACAGTGACTCTACACTTCTTAGATATGGTAATTTCATTGAAAATATTTCTTCGCTATTTTCTGTAAAACCATTACTTGTAGAAAAGTATAATGCATCTATAATTTCTTCATCATAGGTCATATATTGTTCCCTAGTGTCACTTACTGCTTTTCTTATTTTATTTATTTTAGAAACATATTCATCTTGCCATGCACTTACCAAATAATTATTATCTAAATACACCTGATTTGCAACTGTATCAACAACATCATACTCTTTGTTATTATAAGTTATTTTTTTTAAAACATAGGTTCTAGCTGCAACTGCTTGAGCTTTTAATGCTTCAATATGAAAAGTAACAGGCATTTCACCTGCTACAACTCCAGTTATGTAATCTTCTAAAGGAATTTTTTCAATAATGTCTTTCTCGACTCTTTTTACCCTTACTATTACATTACTATCAAATCCAAAATCTAATTCTTTTTCTTTCATAAAGAAACTAACTATAAAATATGGAATTAGTATTACTAGAATAGTGATTATAATTACTTGTTTCATGTCTTCCCTCTATTTATATAATTTTGATACTTCAAAAAAATCATAAATGAAATTTACTACTAAATATGATAGAGAAATAGCTATCATTATATATAATATTCTAGCCTCATTTGTTTTATTCTTTTTAAAAACATTATTTATATTTAAGCTATTTAATGCCCATATAACTAAAGGAACTACTACTATGTATAAAATTACTTTAGCATTCATAATTATCTACTTACTTTCAAATTTATTTATTTTTTTTATTCTATTTCTATGTCTTTCTGCATTGCTAAAATTCGTAGTAATAAAAACCCTAATGATATTTTTAGCAGTCATTCCATTCATATTTCCTCTTAGAGCTAAAATATTAGCGTTGTTATGTCTTCTGGCTAAAACTGCTTCATCAACTGTATTAACTAAAGCACAATACATTCCTTTAATTTTATTACAAGAAATACTAACCCCAATTCCAGTCCCACACATAATAACTCCTAAATCTGCTTTTTTAGAATTAATTACTTCTCCCATTTTAAAAGCATAATCAGGATAATCAACACTAATATCGGAATTAGTTCCTAAATCAATTATATTATATCCTTCTTTTTCAAAATATTTTGTCAATCTTTGTTTTAATTTATATCCTCTATGATCAGAGGCAAATGCTATTGTCATAATGACCTCCTTATCAAAAAATTTTTAATTCTTCTCTGTCTTTTAATTCATGATGTTCTATACATCTAGCTTCATATTTTTCTCCAGCTATATCAATTACTTCATCATTGAATGAAGCTGGCTCACCATCTATTACTCTTTGTGTATAATAAGCATCCTTGCCACATATTGTACATACAGAACTAAGTTTAGTCACATTATCCGCTAATACAAGTAATTCTGCCATTGAACCAAAAGCCTCTCCTCTAAAATCTTTGTCTAATCCAGTAGCTATTATTTTATAGCCTTTAGTTTTTAATGCCTTTAATAATTTTGTTATATAATCATCCAAAAAATGGATTGAATCTATGGCGATAAATTCAATGTCTTGATTTTCTCTTAAGTATGTTAAAATATCAGCAGCACTATTTATAGGAATCGCGGTTAATCTATTTCCGTTGTGAGATGCTATATCTTTGAGTTCTAAATCTTTTTGGATTTTAGGATTAAAAAGGACATATTTCTTTTTAGCATAAATTAGTCTTCTTACTCTTCTTATTAATTCCTCTGTTTTTCCCGAAAACATAGGCCCACAAATAATTTCAAATTTTCCACATTTATTATCCATGTCATCACCCTATTAAAAGTTTATCATAAAAAAAGAAGATTTTCATCTTCTAATTTTCATTTTCTTTATTAAATCCATATTTTGTATTAAACTTTTCAGTTCTACTAGTTTTAGATTTTTTACCAGCACTGCCTGTATAAAATGGGTGACATTCTGAACATGATTCTACATGTATATTATCTTTTGTAGATTTCGCTTCAAATTTATTACCGCATGCACAAGTAATAGTTACCGTTTTACTTTCTGGATGAATTTCTTTTTTCATATTATCTCTCCTTTGCCATGATATATAATCATAGTTATTTCTTGCCAATATATTATAACAATAATAAATTAATGTTGCAAGAGTTAATCCAAAATCTTTTCTTCTATCAATTCAATTATTTTATGAGCAATAGCTTCATATCCCTCTAGAGAAGGATGAACATCAAGAGGATTGGAAATGTATTCAGGATGATTTTTAAAAATACTATATATGTCAATATAATAAGCATTATATACATCTGCTATTTCTTTATATTTTTCGTTACCGTATGAAAATAAATTTTCTACTGTTTCAGCATCTTTGTTAGAAAGAGATACTATTGGATTATAATAACCAATTAAAATAATATCCTCATTAGCATAGGTTCGAATAATTTTTAAAAGGTTATCAAGATCTTCTACTATTTCATCAATATACTGATAAATATCTTCGATTCTCTCAATATAAAAATTAATATTGTTAGTTATTCCTAATTTATAAAATAAATCATTTACTCCTATTGAAATAGTAATTATATCAGATTTTGCTAACGCTTGTTTTATAGCTATTTCTTTATCATCTATTAATATTCTTTTATTATCTTCAATATCTCTTTTTAAATCAGTAATACGATAACCACCATTTGAAAACTTCTTAGTGTAAAATTCTAACATATCATTATTTCCAAGATAATTACTAATGTAATCACTATAGCCATATCCAATAGCGCCATAAGGATTTTGGCCAACAGCCAAAGAGTCTCCCAAAGCAACATAATATATTTTTTTATCAATGGTTATTACATATATTATAAAAATAGATAGTAATAGTCCTATTAAAAGTAGAATTTTTTTGAATTTCATAAGCCCTCCTTTTAAGGAACAACTTCATTTAATTATATTCATTCTACTCTTATTTCAGCACCTAATTTTGTCAATTTTTCTTCTAATTTTTCATACCCTCTTAAAATATGATCAGCTTCTAGTATAGTTGTAGTTCCTTTCGCAATTAATCCAGCAATTACTAAAGAAATGCCGGCTCTTAAATCAGTAGCTATTACTTCTTTACCTATCAGTTTAGTTTTACCTTTTATATAAGCTTTTGGTTTTTTTACCACAATATTAGCACCCATTTTATTTAAATAGGGAATATTACGAAAACGATCTTCATATATTGTTTCTTCAACAATACTTTCTCCTTCACATTGGGTCAATAATGGTGTAATAGGCTGTTGAAGGTCAGTAACAAAACCTGGAAAAACCATTGTTTTTATTTTTAAGGGTTTTAGTCTATTTGGTTTAGATATTACACAATAATTATCTTTAACTACAATATGAATTCCTGCCTCTTTAAACTTTAAAGTTAGGGCTTCAACATGTTCAGGAATAATTCCTTTTATTTTTATATTATTTCCTAAAAGAGCCGCTATTATCATATAAGTTCCAGCTTCAATACGATCTGGTAAAACTTCATGATAGCATCCGTTTAATTTTTTAACTCCTTCTATTTTTATAACATTAGTCCCTGCTCCGCTTATTTTAGCTCCCATAGTGTTTAGCATAGTTGCAATATTTACTACTTCTGGCTCTTTAGCAGCATTTTCAATAACTGTTTTCCCCTTGGCTAATACCGCCGCATAAATTATATTAATAGTTGCCCCTACACTTGCCATATCTAAATACACATAAGCGCCGTTTAATTTTTTTGCTTTTATTGTATAAAGATCATTATCAATAGTAACAGTGGCTCCCAATGCTTCAAATCCTTTTATATGTTGGTCAATGGGTCTGTCCCCTAAATTACATCCCCCGGGAAAATAAATACTTACCTCTTTATATCTTGCTAGTAAGGCTCCCATAAAGTAATATGAGGCTCTAAGTTTGGAGGAGTATTCTTTTGGTATTTGCGTGTTTTTTATATTTTTAGAATTAATTTTTAAAGTACTATTTTTTCTTTCTACAGATACATTTAAATGCTTTAAAATATTTATAATGTCTTTTATGTCAGAAATATCAGGAATATTATCTATAGTTATTTCTTCATTGGTTAATATAGCACCAGGAAGGATAGCTACCGCATTATTCTTCATACCACTTATACTAACATCTCCTGTTAATTTCTTGTTGCCATTAAGCATGATTTTTGTCATCTGATCACTCCTAAGTTTGTTTATATTATATCAAATTATTTTTTATTTTTAATAATTAGTCTCAATATATTTATATTGTTGACACAAAAAAATGTTAAAAAGATAATTTTTAATTATTTCTAAATAAAATTATCTTATCTCTTACTACTTTCTTTAAATTAAGTTCTCCAGATCCTATTATTTTTCTAGGATCATAAACATCCTTTTTTATTTCCAAGTAATGCTTTACTCCTTTAGCCCATTGAAATTGTAATTCTGTGTTAACATTTATTTTAGTTGTCCCACACTTTATCGCCTTTATTATATCATCGTTAGGTATTCCAGTTCCTCCGTGAAGGACTAAAGGTATGTTTGTTTTTTCACTTATTTTCTTCATCCTTTCAAAGTTAATATCTGGTTCTCCTTGATAAAAACCATGAACACTACCTAAAGCAGGAGCAAGTAAATCAACATTTGTTTGTTTAACAAATGCAATACAATCATTCACTCTTGCATAACATATTTCCTTTGACGCATCATCTTCAATGCCGCCTATACCACCAATTTCGCCTTCTACTGTAACATTAAATTGATGGGCATAAAGAACTACCTCCTTAGTAATTTTTATGTTTTTTTCTAATTCATATGACGAGGCATCTATCATAACTGAAGTAAATCCCGCATTAATAACTTCTTGACAAATTTTAAAACTAGAGCCATGATCAAGATGAATAGCTACTGGAATAGAAATATTCAAATCTTTTATTAATCCTCTTATTAAACTAACAACAGTATTAGGACCTCCCATGTATTTTAATGCACTTTCAGATACTCCTAATATAACTGGCGATTTTAATTCTTCACTTTCTTTTAAAATATATTTAGTCCATTCCAAGTTATTAATATTAAATTGTGGTATAGCATATTTATTTTTTTTAGCTTTGTTCATCATTTCTTTTAAATTTACTAACATTTAATCACCCTATAACAATATTATTATTTATTTGTTATTTAGTCAAATAATATATCGCAATTAATATTAAAATAACGCCTCCTATTACTACTGAATATTTCCCTATTTTTTTACCTATTTTATTTCCCATTAATAATCCTATATAAGTAAAAGTGAAACTTATAATTGAAAATATAATAACTGATAAAATAATATTATCACTTATTATATTAAGTCCTATTCCTATTGAAAAACTATCAATACTAACAGTTATCCCAAACAAAATAAAAGTCCATAAATTCGTAAAAATTTTGGGTTCTTCTTTTCTATCGGATACAATCATTTGTACCCCTATTATAAAAAATATAATAGAAACTAAATGAAATGGCTCTAATAATATGTTTTTTATAATTATATAGCCTATATTTAAGCCAATAAGAGGCATGATAAAATGGCATATACCAACAATTATAGATAATTGTAAAATGTTTTTTTTACTTAAGTTTAAGGTTCCATAGATTAAACTTAACGAAAATGCATCCATACTTAAGCCAAGGCCTATTAATATTGAGGTTAGTAATGTTGTCAAAAAAATTCCTCCCTTTTAAATAATATTAAAGGAGAAATTAATAAATACTAAAATATTTTTTCAATTAGTTCTTGAACAAAAAATTTATATTCTACATCAGTTGCTTCTTCTGCTTCTATTAAACATAAAGGAGGAAATAAAACACACCACCAATTATTACCTTCACCTTTACCAATTATTACTAGTAGGCTTTCATAGTATCCCTCATTGTATACAATCCCCTTATATTCTTTGGAAGGAAAATAATGATAACCATAATTAATATCAAAGTCTATTTTTTCTTTTTCCTCTTCTAATATTTCCTCAATTATATTAGATAAAGGTTTTACGCTTTTTTTTAATTTATCTCTAGCATCATCTATTGAGTTTGTACGACTTAATATAGTACCCATTTGATATTCTACTTTTTCTCTAACTTTTTGTTTTATATATTGATCATGAGGGGAATTACTATTAGCTAAAATACGAAGTCTTATTGCTTCATCAGGAACAATTATTTCTTTAGCAGTTACATCTTTTACTACAAACATAATTGCAATTATAAAAATAATAAATATTAATATTTTTTTCATTTAACAATCATCCTTTCATTACATATTGGATGATTTTATATTTATTTAATCAATATTATTAAAAACAAACAACATTCTATCTCTTTTTTGAAGATCTTTTTTTGTTTCATATTTAGAATTAGGGAAATATTTTTTTATTAATTTTATTAAATCACTTTTTTGATCAGCCCCTATTTCTAGCGCTATTAAAGATTTATTTTTTAATATTTTTTTGGCATCTTTTAATAAAATTTTATAATACTTTAAACCATCTAAACCGCCATATAAAGCAAGATGAGGTTCATTGTTTTTTACTAAAGGATCTATATTTTCATTTGTTTTTATATAAGGGGGGTTACTTATTAACACATCAAATGTTTTGTCTTTTAGAGGTATTAATAAATCTCCTTGTATAAAATTAGCTTTTATATTTAATTTATTAGCATTATATTTCGCTACTTTAAGAGCTTTTTTAGAAATATCTGTCATAGTCATATTAATATTAGGTAATTCTTTTTTTAAAGTTATCCCGATAATACCGCTACCGGTGCCAATATCAACTATATTTATATTATTTTTAAAATGTTTTTTAATATAAATTATTGTGTTTTCTACTAATTCTTCAGTTTCAAAACGCGGTATTAATACATGTTTATTAACTTTAAAATCATAACCATAAAAATTAGTATAACCATCTATATATTGATTAGGTTTTTTTCTTTTATCTAACATATTATTTTCCTATGTTTAGTTTTCTTTGTTGATCTTCAAATATTAAAACGTTAATTATTTCATCAAGTTTGCCTTCCATAATGCGATCTAATTGTTTTAAAGTAAAATTAATACGATGGTCAGTCACTCTATTTTGGGGATAATTATATGTTCTTATTTTTTCTGAACGATCTCCTGTTCCTATTTTGTTTTTTCTTTCCATACCAAGAGCTTGTTCTTGCTCGAAGAGTTTTTGTTCATATAGTTTTGTTTTTAATATTTGAATAGCTAATTCTTTATTCTTTATTTGACTTCTTTCATTTTGGCAAGTCACTACGGTTCCTGTTGGAATATGAGTTATCCTAACTGCTGAATCGGTGGTATTTACACTTTGACCTCCCGCACCACTACTTCGATAAACATCTATTTTTACCTCGTTCATATTTAAATCTATATCTACATCCTCTGCTTCAGGCATCACCAAAACAGTTGCAGTTGAAGTGTGAATTCTACCGCTAGATTCTGTTTTTGGAACACGTTGAACACGATGAGAACCACTTTCATACTTTAATCTTGAATACACCATATCCCCTTTAAGCATAAATTCTACCTGCGAGTATCCCCCGGCTTCTGATCCTGTTTCATTTAATACTTCAATATTCCAATTTTTACTCTCAGCATATTTGATATACATACGATAAAGATCTCCGGCAAATACATTAGCTTCATCCCCTCCAGCAGCTCCTCTAATTTCAATAATAACATTTTTTTCATCATTAGGGTCTTTAGGTAATAACATCATTTCTAAATCTTTTTCTAATTGTCCTTGTTTATTTTTTAATTCTTCAGCTTCAATTTTTGCAAGTTCTTTCATTTCAGGATCCTTAGTCATTGATAAAGCTTCTTCTAATTCGATTGTTATTTTTTTATATTTATTATATAATTCTACCACTTCGTTTAAAGATGCTTGTTCTTTAGCTAATTTCGTCATTTCCTTTATATCTTTAGAAACATCTGAAGATGATAATAACTCTGTTATTTGGTTGTATCTATTTTTTAAGTCCTCTAGTCTTTCAAACATAGTTTTCATTCCTCCATCGCTTCGTATTATATCATATTTTATTTAAAAAGAAAAAGATACTACCTGTATCTACTCTTCTAAATCTTTTTCATCAACTATCAATAAGTCTTTAAGGTCCTCATTATCATCTTCATAATCTTCATCATCTACGATGGAATTAAAATCGTCATCCTCATTATCATCTGTTGCTCCTTCATCTAATTCACTAGCGACATCATCATAATCATCATTATCAAGATCTTCTGCACGAATTTTTACTGAGTATCTAGAACGCAAATCCACTATCCCAGCATCCAAAACAATAAATCTTTTATCAGTAGATATAGCTGTGTAAAAATCTGCTATCTTTTCTTCAAATTTCTTTTTGGAAAATTCTAATAAATTCCCCAATTCCTCAAATAATTCTCTTATTGATATTGTCTTTTTCTTTTCTTGTAACAAATGATAAGCAATTTCAGTATAAGATAATTCTTCTAATTCTTCTTTGGGCATTTTTTTTATATCCATATTGTTTCCTCCTACATTTTTTCAGGTATTTTTATCCCTAATAAATTCATTCCTTCCTTCAGAATAATTGAAACGCTTTCGGAAATTAATGACTTTATTTCAGTTTCCTCTTTATTATCAGTTATTATACGTTCTGCTCCATAAAATTTATTAAATTTTTGGGCAAGATCTATTAGGTATTTTGCTAACTCTGATGGATCATACTTTTCTTTAGCTTGTATAATGACTTCTTCAAATTTTAACATTTCTAAGGTGATATTCCATATATAATCATTTATATCTACATTTATATTATTAATTTTATTAACACTTATTCCTGTTAATACAGATTTTATACGTGCGTAAGTATAACATATATATGGAGCGGTTTCTCCTTCAAATTTTAATATATTTTCTAAATTAAAGTCAATATCATTTTTACAATATGTTTTTAAATAATTAAAGATAACTGCCCCCACCCCAACGATTCTACTGATTTCTTTCTTATTTTCTAAATTAGGGTTTTTTTCTTCAATATATTTTTGAGATAAATTCATAGAATCATTTAATACATCTATTAACTCTACGCCCTTGCCTTTTCTTGTTGCCATTCTTTTACCATTATCCAAAACCATTCCAAAACTAATATGATGGATATCTTTATACCAATCATAACCCATTTTTTGTAATACTTGTTTCAATTGATTAAAATGAAGAGTTTGTTCGTTACCTACAACATAAAGAGCTTCATCAAATTTATACTTATTTTTACGATGAAAAAGAGTAGCCAAATCTCTAGTTATATATAAACTTGCCCCATCACTTTTTTGAATTAAAGCGGGAAGTAAATTGTCTCCTAGTCTAACAATCATTGCACCATCATCTTTTTCTAAAAGATTTTTCTCCTTTAACTCTTTTATTACTGAATCCATTTTATCATTATAGAAAGATTCTCCAGTGGTAGATTCAAAATCTGTTATTCCAAGAAGATTATACATTTTGTTAAATTCTTTTAATGATATGTCAATAAAGTATTCCCAAAGTTTAATATATTCTTCTTCTTTGTTTTCTAATCTTTTAAAATATTTTCTTGCGATATCATTGAGCTCTTCGTTTTGTTCTGCTTCATTATGAAACTTAACATAGAGTCTTTTCAATTCCTTAATTGGATTTTCTTTCATAGCTTCTTCATTAACCCATGTTTTATACGCATAAATCAACTTACCAAATTGCGTCCCCCAATCTCCTAAATAGTTAATCCCAATAACTTTATATCCGATTTTTTTAAGGATTCTCTTTAAAGCATTCCCAATAATCGTGCTTCTTAGATGTCCTACCGTAAATGGTTTAGCTATATTGGGTGATGAGTAATCAATTACAATTGTCTTATTATTGCCAATATCTAAATTGCCATATTGTTCTTTTTCTTCTACTATTTTATTTAATAATCTAACAACAATATCTTTTTTATTTAAAAATATATTTAAATACCCACCAACTACCTCTACTTTTTCATATTCATCTTTATTTATATTTTGTTTTAAATATTCCGCAATAGTATTAGGAGCTTTTTTTAATATTTTAGAATAGTTAAAACAAGGCAAAGAGAAATCACCTAATTTTATATCTTTAGGCTTTTCTAAAATTATATCTTTTTTACTAATTCCATCTTTTTTTAAAATTTCATATATATCATTAATAATTTTTTCCTTTAATTCTAAAATCATATTACCACTCCTTATAAAAAACAATATATTCATAACTCTTTAAGTGTGATTCGTTTAAGAGCAAATTATATTTAATTATTATTATATTTTCATCTATTTTTAACTCTTTTGTGAATACCCTCACTGGTATCCTAAAATCTAATTTTTTAATATAATATTTACTATTTGTTTCTTTTTTTTCAATAAAACTAATGTTAATTTTTGATTCTTCATTTTCTCTAATTAATTCTACACCATTATCTTTAAAAGTTAAAGTTATTTTAGTTTTATCTAATTCCTGGTATTTAATTTTATTTTCTATTATTAGTCCATCTACATTAGAAATATTTTTTTCTTTTTCGGTTTCATTTTTTAATATAGATTTTACTCTTATTCTTTTCAAAATACCACCTTTAACTTTTTATATTTGGAATTATAACACATATTTTATTAAAATACATCCCTTTTAACACATATTTCTATTTCTTTTTTTCATACTAATGTTGAGAATAGGATGTGTTTTTATGAAATTTCTAAAACTACTTTTAATGATTTTTTTGATTGGTTGTATAGGTTTTGTTATAGGTAATGCGATTTTATATATTTATGCGAGAACAACACCAAAATTACAAATAAGGAGTGCTAATAGTATATCCCTATATGATAATAATGACAATTTGTTCTTTCAAGGAACAGGATCTTCAAAATGGGTACCTCTAGAAAATATATCTGAACACTTAGTAAATGCAACTATTGCGATAGAAGATAAAAACTTTTACAAACATAATGGGTTTGATTATCTTCGTATAATAAAAGCATTGTACATTAATGCTAGAAAAAATCAAAGATTACAAGGAGCCTCAACAATTACTCAACAATACGCAAAAAATTTATTTTTATCTTTTGATAAAACATGGAAAAGAAAATGGGATGAAATGATTTTGGCTATTGAACTTGAAGTTCATTACGATAAAGATGAAATATTAGAGGGTTATTTAAATACTATAAATTATGGACATGGTGTTTATGGAATTGAAAATGCTAGTGAATTTTATTTTAATAAAAAGGCTAAAAATTTAACTTTAAGCGAGGCTTCACTGCTTGCGGGCATTCCTAACTGGCCAGCAGGTTATTCTCCTTTAATTGATGAATTAGAAGCTAAAAAAAGACAAAATTTAGTTTTAAGTGTTATGGTTAAAAACAATTATATAACAGAAAAACAAAAAAACAATGCTTTAGAAGACAACTTAGTTTATGTTGGTAAGAAAAATAATTCTAATTTATCAACAATTATGTATTATCAAGATGCCGTTATAAAAGAATTAAAAAAAATAAATATTATTCCTGAATCTTTTATTGAAACAGGAGGTTTAAAAGTATATACTAATTTGGATATAAAAGCTCAAACAGCATTAGATGAAAGTGTAGAAAAAAATTTGAAAGATAATATTGATATTCAAACAGCTGCGGTTATGATAGAACCATCTACTGGAAAAATTATTGCCCTTACTGGAGGACGAGATTATAGTATGAGTCAATATAATAGAGCTACTGATTCAAAAAGACAAGTGGGGTCATCAATAAAACCTTTTCTGTATTATTCTGCTTTAGAGAATGGATTTACTGCTTCTACTAATTTTATTAGTGAGCCTACAACTTTTACTTTCTCTGATAACAAAACATATTCCCCAAGTAATTATGGCGGTAAATATCCCGGAAAACCTATTAGCTTAGCTATCGCTTTAGCTTACTCTGATAATATATATGCGGTCAAAACTCATCTTTTTTTAGGAGAAGAAACATTGGTAAAAACTTTAAAAAGAGTTGGTCTAAAAGAAAAAGTACAAGCCATTCCATCTCTTGCATTAGGTAGCGAAGAATTAAATGTTATAGATTTCACTAGTGCATACGCAACTTTAGCTAATAATGGATATAAAATAGACCCTTACTTAATAACTAGAGTTGAAGATGCAAAAGGCAATGTTTTATATCGGAAAAATCCTACTAAAGAAGGAGTATTAAACCCTAGTTTGACCTTTATCTTAAGTGAATTACTAGCAAATACTTATGCTTATGATTTAATAGATTATGGTTCTCCTACTTGTATTTCTATAGCTTCTAGGTTAACAAAAAAATACGCTATAAAATCAGGAACAACTGATAGTGATTCATGGGCTGTGGGATATAATAAGGATGTTGTAATGGCAACGTGGTCAGGATATGACGATAATAAAGATTTGATTTCAGGAGATGGAAAATATTCAAAGTATATATGGGCAGATACAATAGAAACATATTTAAAAGATAAAGAAAACAATTGGTATGATATACCTGATAATGTTGTAGGTCTTTTAGTTAACCCTATAACTGGTACTCCTATAAAAGATACTGATGAACGAAAAAAAGTTCTATATTATATAAAGGGAACAGAACCTACTTATGAAAGAAATTCATTAGATAATTTAATAAAGTCAAATTAAAAAATCACTATTTTCTTAGTGATTCTTTTATTTTTTCTATTAATTCATCTTCATTATCCGCAATAATAGGAAGGTTGTTAACTATTGCAAAGGATTTAGTAGCACCTATGCCACAAAAACTTTGGCATCCTATTTCTATTTCTGCATCTTTATCTATTTCTTTTAATTTTGGTAATAAGGTGTCTACATTAGTACCCTTACAAATATCACATATTGCGAACTTATTCATTGGGATTTCTCTCCATTTCTAAATAATCTCCTTGTTTTATTAAATGGGCATTAGCATCGTCTAGATCAATATGCAGTTCTAATTTATAATTATCAGCACTTTTTATTACAACATTGTCTAACACTCCGCCTTTTATACCAGGTACTCTTATTTTAACAACTTCATTATCTTTTAAATTATATTTGTCCAAATTTTCTTTGTTAACATGAATATGCCTTGCTGCAATTATACAACTTTCAATTGCTTCCGTATTACCATTGGGGCCAATTATTGTGACTGTTTCACTACCCTTTAAATCACCTGAATTTCTAACAGGAGGCTCGATCCCTAATATATATGAATCAGTTCTTGATATCTCAACTTGAGTATAATTTCTAAGAGGACCTATTACTCTTACGTTTTCTATTGTTCCTTTAGAACCCTTAATAGTAACCATTTCTTCGCATGAAAATTCTCCTGTTTGTGATAATTTTTTATATTCAGTTAAATTATTATCCCCAAACAAAATAATTAAATCTTCTTTTTTTAGATGTACATGACGAGCTGATATACCTGTTTGTATCTTCATTTTATCCCTCCTATACTAATAAATATTATATCATAAATGCCATTAATTTGAATACAATTTAATAGACTTAATGAAAGGAAGATTATTATGAACGATAGTTATTACCAAAATCCAACTTTTCCAGGGCAACCAATGCCTAGTGGTGCTCCTAATCAACAAACTGCACCTACACCAAGTTATAATGTACCTCCTATTACTGCTGAGCAATCATATATTGAAAACATCTTGAGGTTAAATAGAGGGAAATTAGCAACTTTCTATTATTCTTTTCCTGACTCAATTGAATGGAGAGATAAAGTTTTTGAAGGGGTAATCGAACAATCAGGTAGAGATCATATTGTAGTTAGTGATCCTAAAACAGGAAAATGGTATTTATTATTAATGATTTATTTAAATTATATTACTTTTGACGAAAAAATTAACTACAGTCCGACATTTGTACCACAAAATACTCAATAAGAAGGTTGAAGCCTTCTTATTATTTTGATATAATCTTATTAGAAAATATGAAGGTGATTATATGGTAGTATGTGTTTTAGGAATAGTTATTTTATTAACGTTAAAAGCATTATGGTTTGTGATTGTTTATAATAATTTTCAGGTTAACATTGTCGCAATTAATGAGGCTGAGGCTTCTATTGATTCTATTTTACGCAAACGCTTTGATTTATTAAATAAAGCAGTAGGAGTAATAAAAGGATATATTGGTCATGAAAAGGAAATATTAGAAGATGTAGTGAAATTAAGATCAAGAAAATTATCTAATATAGAATTAGATAAAGAATTAAATGAATCAATAAAACAATTTTATGAAATAGCTGATAGTTATAGTGAACTTAAAGGTAGTGATAATTTTTTAAAATTACTTGATTCAATAAACGATGTAGAAGAACAACTATCAGCATCTAGAAATTATTACAATTCTAAAATAGCTTCATATGATAAAAGAGTAAGAAAATTTCCCTCTAATATGGTAGCAAAATTGTTTAAATATAAAAATAAAGAATTCTTTGATTCAAATAAAAAAGAAAAAGATGTTGAGATTAAATTATAAAAGGGTTATCCCTTTTTTATTTTATTTCCCAATCTATTTCTTTAATATTATTATCTTTTAAAAATTTGTTTGTTTTAGAAAATGGTTTGCTACCAAAAAATCCTCTGTTGGCAGAAAAAGGCGAAGGATGTGAGGACTCTATTATGCAGTGGATTGGATTAGTAATAAATTGTTTCTTACTTCGCGCAAAACTACCCCACAATATAAAAACTATTGGCGTTTCTTTTTCATTTAATTTTTTTATTATCATATCTGTAAACAATTCCCACCCTATATTACGATGTGATGCAGGCATATCTTTCTTTACTGTTAAAACAGCATTTAATAATAATACTCCTTGTTTAGCCCAGCTTGTTAGATTACCATAATCAGGTTCATTTATGCTTAAATCATTTTTTAATTCTTTAAAAATATTTCTTAATGAAGGTGGTTTCCTTATCCCTTCCAAAACAGAAAAAGATAATCCATGAGCTTCTCCTAACCCATGATATGGGTCTTGTCCTAAAATTACTACCTTAACTGCGGTATAATCAGTATATTTAAAGGCGTTAAAAATATTATCAAAGTATGGATATATAATATCTTTTTTGTATTCTTCTTTAACGTTATTAATTGTCTTTTTAAAGTAATCTGTATCAAACTCTTCCTTTAATATAGTATCCCATGAATTACCAATCATATTTCCACCTACTTCAATTTAATTTTATCATATTTTTTATACTTATAAAAATGCCATTCTTCTACTACAATATCTTTTAATAAAATAAGTGCATATATATTAACAATAGCTAAAATCGCTACAATAATATCAACTAATTGCCATAATAATGATGAGGACATAATACTACTTACTAACAATAAGAGCGCAGTGATTGTCTTTAATAGGATAATATATATTTTTTTTTGCTTTTTTATTATAAATTTTAAATTAGCTTCCCCATAATAGTAACCTGCTATTATTGTTGAGAAAGCAAATAAAATAATAGTAATAACCAGTACTTGTTCACCAATGGTTCCAAAGTGATAACGCATGGCATTTTGTGTTATTTCAATACCATTAACATCAGAATGAATTAAATTGGTATAATTAGAAGTCAATATTATAAAAGCAGTTGCGGAACATACAATAAGGGTGGTAAAGTAAGTACCTAACATTTGGATTAATCCTTGTTTAGTAGGAGATTTAGTATTAGAAGTGGCTGCTGCGATAGCCCCAGTCCCTAATCCTGCTTCATTAGAAAATATACCTCTTTGTATTCCTATTATAATACTAGAAATTATACCCCAACCAAAAGCTTTAATATTAAATGCATCATAAATAATATTATATAGTAAATTGGGAATTTGATTTATATTTTTTATAATTATTATTAAAGAAAATAATAAATATATAATAGCCATTATAGGTACTAATTTACTAGTTACAGAAGCTATTGTCTTTATGCCTTTAAAAATTATAATTAGTGTAAGAAATGATATCATAAAACCAATAATAAGGGGATTCATTGATTTTACTTCTAATATTGACTTTGTTATGGTATTTGATTGAATAGTTAAAAATCCAAAAATATAAGATGAAATGACTAAAAAAGCATATAATTTAGCTAATCTTTTTTTATTTAACCCTTTTTCAATATAATGAGAAGGTCCTCCTTGATATACATCATTATCTTTCTTATGATATATTACCCCTAAAACTGCTTCAGAAAAAGAACTAGGGGCAGATATAAAAGCAGTCATCCATAACCAAAATAAAGAACCCACTCCTCCTTTATAAATTGCTAAAGCTACTCCCGCAAGAGATCCTACTCCTATTTTAGCCGCAAGGGACATAGCTAATGATTGATAGGGCGATATTCCTTTAGCTTTATTTTTAATAGTGAAGAAGCTTTTGAATATTGTCTTAAATCTAAATTGGATAAATTTCAAATGAAAAGAATAATATATACCACTATATATTATAAAGATAGAAGCTATTCCCCATAGCAATTTATTTAAATTTATTAACATAATTAGTCACCTTTATCAATTATAAAGGCATAGTTATGTCTTTTTATGTAAAAAAAAACTTACTTGTGATAAGTTTCGTTCTTCATTATTTTAAAACAACGATATAATTGTTCTAGGAAGATTATTCTAAATAGTTGATGAGGAAAGGTTAATTTGGAAAATGATATTATTTCATTACATATTTCTTTTAATTCATCACTTACCCCAGTTGAACCTCCTATAATAAAAGTTATATTACTATCACCATATAAAAATAAGTCTTCTATTTTTTTTGATAGTTCTTCTGAATCATATTGTTTACCATTTATGTCTAAAAGAATTAAATAATCTTTTTTATTAATTTTTTCCATTATCTTATTAGATTCTATTATTAAATTTTCTTTTTGATCAGGCATTTCTATTATTTTTAATTTAGTATAACTTTGTAATCTTTTTATATATTCTGTAGAGGCCTCTATTAAATATTCCTCTTTTAAATTACCTACACATATTATTTTTATCATAATTATACCTCTATTAATTCAGTCATCTCATCTTGTTTAGCGACTATTATCTTTTCTATATTTTTACTGTTTTTATTTAAAGTTTCAATAAGACATTCCTTGGCTTTTTTTTCAGTATTATTTTCTTCACTTAGATGACAAAGAGTAATAACTTTAGTATTGTTACCTACTAATTTTGATAAATAATATGAGCTATCTTCATTAGAAAGATGTCCATTAGAACCCCAGATTCTTTGTCTTACATGATATGGATATTTCCCTTTCATAAGCATTTCTATATCATGATTACTTTCAAATAAATAAGCCTTCTTATTTTCTAAGATGGGATAATATTTTTCATTTAAATAACCCGTATCAGTAATGTATACTATCTCATCATTAATGATAAACCCAATTGAATCATTTATATCATGAGACGTTTTTATAATATCAATTGTTAAGTCGTCTATTTTGTTTTTTTCTTCAAGATAAAATACATTATCGTCAATAATACTATCTTTTAAATTTTCCATCATTTTTTCTGTTATATATAAATTAGTTCTATATGCTTTAATAAAAGATTTTAATCCTTTAATATGATCACTATGTGTATGACTTATAAGAATAGCATTTATATCATTAGGATTTATTCCTAGTTCTTTTAATTTATTTTCAACATACTTTTTATTCATTCCTAAATCAATTAATATTTTTGTATTATTATGTTCGATATATGTAACATTACCTTTACTGCCACTAGCTAATACTGATATTTTCATTATTTTTCCACATCTTGTTTTTCATAATTTAAAAATGTACTAGTACTACCTTTAAATAACAATTCAACCGTCCCCGTAGGTCCTTTACGATGTTTTTCAATAATTAATTCAGTTACACTAACATTATCATCTTTTCTTGCTTCTTTATTGTAATAATCATCACGATATAAGAATGCTACTATATCAGCATCTTGTTCAATTGATCCAGATTCACGAAGATCACTCATTAATGGCCTTTTATTTTCTCTGCTTTCTACACCCCTTGAAAGTTGAGCTAATGCTATAACAGGTACATCTAATTCCATAGCCATTGTCTTAAGTGCTCTTGATATTTCTGATACTTCTTGTTGTCTATTACCTGCATATTTAGGAGGGGCTTGAATTAATTGAAGGTAGTCAACAACTACTAATCCTAAACCATCATCAGAACTAGCTAATCTTCTACACTTAGCCCTTATTTCACCAACAGTTATACCTGCAGTGTCATCAATATATATTCTTGTATCAGCAAGTTGGCTAATAGCTTCATTAACTCTCTTCCAATCATTATTATACAGTTTCCCTGTCATTAATTTATGTCTTTCAATTTGGCCTAAGGAACTTATTAATACAGTAGCGAGTTGTTCTGCTCCCATTTCTAAAGTAAATACAGCAACTGTTTTGTTAGTATTAATTGCCACAAAACTAGCAATATTAAGAGCAAAGGTGGTCTTACCCATACCAGGACGACCAGCAAAGACAATAAGCTCATTTTCATGGAAACCGGTAGTTATTTTATCTAAACTATGGAATCCAGAAGGTATTCCTGTTATTTCTCCTCCTGATTCTGATAATTTTTCTAAATCAGCTTGCGTTTTAAATAATACTTCTTGAATCTTTCTAAATTCAGTAGTTCTTCTGTTTCTTATAACATTTAATATTTTTCTTTCTGACTCATCTAATATTTCATTAACATTACCATCTTCTCCGTATCCTAAAGAAACAATATCAGTAGCTGTTTCTATTAAATTTCTCAGTAATGCATTTTCAATAACAATTTGGATATATGAATCAATATTAGCTGCTGTTGGAACAGAATTAACAACCTCTGTCAAATATTCTACTCCGCCTATTTCTTTTAATAATTTTCTTTTTTCTAACTCAGCAGTAACTGTTGTTAAATCAATGGGTGTTTTCCTATTAGCCAAATCACTAATAACATCAAATATTTTAGTATGAGCATCTAAATAAAAATTTTCTGGGGCAAGAGATTCAATTGCTTTTTGTAGCGCATAACTACTTAAAAACATAGCTCCTAGAACTGATTGTTCTGCTTCTACATTATGCGGTAGAGTTTTATTCATAAGTACCACCTCATCCTTTAATAACTTTTATAATAATTTCAGCAATTACTTCTTTATGTAATTCTATTTTAACATAATGATTTCCTAATGTTATAATAGGATGCTCTGTTATTATTTTATTTCTATCTATTTTATAATTTCTTTTTAATAACTCATCGTGTATTTGTTTACTAGAGACACTTCCAAATAATTTATCTTTGTCCCCTACCTTTACTTTTAATTCTATTACTTCTTTTTCTAGTTTGGTTTTTATTGCTTTCATTTTAGTTATCATCTTTTTTTCTGTCATTATTTGTAGTTCTTTTTTTCTTTTTAGGGAGTCAACATTTTCTTTACTTGCTTTTATAGCTAGTTTAGTTTTTATTAAGTAATTTTGGGCATATCCATCACTAACTTCTTTTATTTCTCCCTCTTTACCTTGATTTCTAACATTTTTAATAAATATAACTTTCATATAAAAGCCCCCATTCTTTTCTGTAGGTTTATTATACTATAGATTTTATTATTTGTCATATAAAAAAGACACTGTTATAGTATCTTATTTAACAAATGGTATTAAAGCAATGTGGCGTGCTCTTTTTATTTCTCTAGCTATTTCTCTTTGATGTTTAGCACATGTTCCAGTAACTCTTCTAGGTAAAATTTTACATTTTTCATTAATATAAGATTTTAATGAATTTATATCTTTATAATTAATGGATTTACCTGAACATAATTTACATACTTTTCTCTTTTTTCTAAATTCTGCCACTTTGACACTTCCTTTCTAAAATGGTAAGTCGTCATCATTTATTTCTATATTAGAACCAAAATCGGCAAATGGATCTTCTTCAACATTAGTTGTTTTAGGTTCTTCTTTTTTAAAATCAAAATTGTTATTAGCCTTACCTCTATTTTGGGATTGTGCTTTTGTTTCTAAAAATTGTACTGAGTCCGCAACAACTTCTGTCACATATCTCTTAGAACCATCTTGAGCATCATAACTTCTAGTTTGAATTCTTCCTTCTACTGAAACAAGACTTCCTTGATTTAAATAATTTTTTACATTTTCTGCTTGTTTTCGCCATACAACTATATTTATAAAGTCAGCTTCTCTTTCACCACTTTGATTTGTGTATGTTCTATTAATAGCAACAGTGAAAGTTGCGACTGGAATATTAGATCCGGTATAACGAAGTTCTGGGTCTCTAGTTAAACGTCCGACTAAACATGCTTTATTCATAGTTATCCCTCTTTCATTAATTATCTGACTTAATAATTAAATGACGTATAATATTTTCATTTATTCTTATTAATCTATCTATTTCTTTAATAGCATCTACAGATGATTCTATTTGATATAAATAATAATATCCAGTTTTATGTTTATTAATCATGTATGCTAATTCTTTTTGGCCTAACACTTTTGTTTCTAGTAATTTTGCTTCTTGTTTTTTAAGAATATCATTAAACTTTTTATCTTCTTCCTTAATGATTTCTTCTTCAAGATCAGGCCTTACAATAAACATAATTTCATATTTGTTCATTTTTACACCTCCTTATGGTCTTATGGCTTCATATGAAGCAAGGAGTAAATTTCTTACTCGCTTTTTCATTATAACAAACTTACTTTATGATGTAAACAAAAATTATACATTAAATCTAAAATGACAAACATCACCATCTTGCATAATATAGTCTTTTCCTTCAATTCTCATCTTACCATTATCTTTTGCTTCTTTTTCATTTTTATATTTTATTAATTCATCATAACTAATAACTTCAGCTTTTATAAAACCTCTTTCAAAATCACTATGAATTATTCCAGCACATTTTGGAGCCTTCATGCCTTTTTTATATGTCCAAGCCTTTACTTCTGTATCTCCCGCAGTAAAAAATGTTTTTAATCCTAACAATTCATATGATTTTCTTATTAATAAATCTAAGCCACTTTCTTCAATGCCTAAATCTTTTAAGAATAGGTCTTTGTCTTCTTCATTAAGTTCACTTAATTCTTCTTCTATCTTAGCACATATTTTTACTAATTGGGCTCTCTCCTTTTCAGCATATTGCTTTACTTTTATTACATATTCATTATCATCTATTATATTCTGTTCTTTTATATTAGACATATATATTAATGGCTTCATAGTTAATAAATTATATGATCTAATTATATTTTTTTCATCTTCATCCAAATCTAATAGTCTACTTGCGATATTATTCTCTAAGGCATTTTTTATTTTTAATACTGTATTATATTCTATAATCATATTCTTATCTTTAGTAGTTTCGGCTTTCTTTTTTATTCGTTCTATTCTAGCTTCCAAAACTTCTAAATCAGCAAAAATTAATTCTAAATTTATAGTTTCAATATCTCTAATTGGGTCTACTTTCCCTTCAACATGGATAATATTTTCATCATCAAAACATCTTACCACTTCACATATAGCATCAACTTCCCTAATATGTGACAAAAATTTATTACCTAATCCCTCGCCTGTACTAGCTCCTTTTACTAATCCTGCAATATCAATAAATTCAAAAGAAGTTGGAGTTAATTTTTCTGGTAGATACATGTTTTCTAATTTTTCTAACCTTTTATCAGGTACAATTACTATACCAATATTTGGATCAATAGTGGCAAAAGGATAGTTAGCCGCAAGAATTCTTTTCTTAGTAATAGCGTTAAATAAAGTGGATTTCCCTACATTAGGCATACCTATTATTCCTACCCTTAAACTCATGATATCACTTCCTTATATTGTAGGATAAACTTCTGGACCGATTGGTAGTCCAATTATATACCACCCTATTATTAATGCAATCCATATTAATCCTAATATTAAAGAATAAGGAAGCATTAAAGAAATAGATTTTTTTATTGTTGTAACAGAATTCGTTTTATTATATTTATAGATAAGAACTAAAAAGATAATAAAATATGGTAGAAAGATAGTTAGAGGCTTAGTAATAGAATCGCCGGCTCTAAATATTAATTGAGTAAACTCCGGAGATAAATTTGCCTGCATAAACATAGGAATAAATATCGGTGCCATAATACTCCATTTTAGCGTTGTAGAATTTACTAGTAAGTTTACTATCATTGTTATTAATAATAGTAATAAAATCAAGGGAACACCTGTAAAACTTAAATTTTTTACTAATTTTGTTATTCCTGCCACCAATATCGTTCCTAAATTTGTATAATTTAGATATGCGATAAGTTGGGAAGCAAAGAAAATAAATACAATATAAATTCCTATTTTATCTAAAGCAGAAGTCATAATATTGGCAACATCTTTATCGTTTTTTATTTTTTTAGTACCGATTCCATAACTTATTCCTCCTACGAGGAAAATTAATGAAATAATAAAAATTATTCCTGATGAAAAATATGAATTGTATCCAAATAATTTATTGACATATGTTATTTCTGTATTATCTAATAATAATCCTGAAGCAGGTAATCCAGGAATAATCATATATAAAAATATTAAGCCCAGAACAATAGTGGCAATTCTTGCATATCTTAATCCCTTTTTCTCAGTATTTGTTATTTCTATTTTCTTAAAATCTTCGTTATCCTTATATTTTCCTAATTTAGGAACTATTATTTTTTCTGTTATAAGCATACCTATAAAGCTCATAATTATAGTGGCAATTATCATAAAATACCAATTGCCTGCCATAGTGGCTTCATACCCAGAATCTATAATATTAGCAGCATTAGTTGTATATGTTGATAATATTTGATCTGTTGGTCCAATAAAAAAATTGATTCCATACCCAATTGTAACCCCCGCAAAACCTGTTACAATACCAGCAATAGGATGTCGCCCATTTATTAAAAATAATAAGGCAGCTAAAGGTAATAATATAACATACCCTACCTCTGTTGCAAGTGATGTACATATTCCTAGAAATATAATTAAAAAAGTAATATATTGATAGGGAATTCTTTTTACAATTTTCGTTAACAAGGTTTTTAGATATCCACTTTTTTCCGCGACACCTATTCCTAACAAAGCTAATAATGTCATGCTTAAAGGAGTAAAATTAACGAAGTTTTTTAAAGCATTCCCTATAATATAACGAAAACCATCAAAAGATAAAAGAGAATTGACTGTCACTAATGTTGGTTCTACTTTTCCACTTAATGGGTTAATTTCGTTATAGGTAATACTAAGATTAAAAAGCTCAGCAATACCACTTAATAATACAATAAGCATTGATATTAATATGAAAATAATTGTAGGATGTATTTTTATTTTTCTTTTCTCTTCAAAGACAAGTTCTTCTTTTCCTTCGTTATTCATATTATACCTCCTTAAAAGGTTACTACCTTCTTTATCTTTTTACTAAATTCTTGGCGTGAAATCATTATGATTCTTTCACATTTGAGACATTTTATTTTAATATCTACTCCTAATCTTAAAACAATCCATTTATTATTTCCGCAAGGATGTATCTTTTTCATCTCAACAATTGAATTTAATTTGTATTCTTTATTTATCATTTTTACCACTTTTTAATAATGGAAAGGGAAATGTGGTTTTTATTTTCTCTTTTTTAAACTTTTCTCTTATTAATCTTGCTATTTTCCTTTTGGCAGAAAATTGTTCTCCCTTTT
This sequence comes from Bacilli bacterium, assembly GCA_041655735.1. Taxonomy (GTDB): domain Bacteria; phylum Bacillota_I; class Bacilli_A; order RF39; family UBA660; genus JBBAEV01. The sequence continues at coordinate 36,728 of JBBAEV010000006.1, forward strand.
TTGTTTTAGTAGTTAATCTAATAGTTATGGTAGTAGCAGAAAATTCTTCGATTCCTAATACTACTATTTCCCCTACCAACTCTTTCATTTCTTTTTTTAATTTAGGTGTATAGTCATTTAAAAGAGAAATCACTTCTTCTATATTTTCATCATGACTTACTGGTATATCAATATAAATAGTAGGATTTTCTAAACTGGAATTTATTATTTCTGTTACCGAACCATTAGAAATAAACTTTATTTCTCCTAACCAGTTTTTTAATTTTATAGTTTTTAATCCTATTTCTTGAACAATACCTTTAAAACCATTTATTTCAACTAAATCTCCTACATTCATTTGATCCTCAATTATAAAAAATAATCCAGCGATCACATCTTTAATTAGACTTTGCGCTCCAAAACCAACAGCTATTCCAACTAATCCAGCTGATGCCAATAAAGCGTTTGTATTAACGCCAAAAGAGCTTAAAATTCCGATAATTACAATAATCCATATAACATATTTAGATACGCTTTGTAATAACTTAATAACTGTTTCTCCTTGATTGTCATTTTCTTTCCCTGGTCTTTTATACTTTATTTCTATTGTTTTCCTTATAATACGTTGTATCAGAGGGGTTGCTACTATCCCTACTCCCAAATATATGGCTGCATGGCATAAGGAAGTGATAGATACAACATCTAGTATTTTATCCATTATTAATCCTCCTTTATGTGATATCATTAGATTTATTATATATTAGCATTTATTATTTCAATAATTCTATTTAAATCATTGATAGAAACAAATGATATTTCTATTTTGTTTTCTTTTATTTTCACTTTTGTTCCTAATTTTTCTTCTAAAGCCTCTTCTATATACTTGTATTCATTTGGTCTATTTGTTTTTCTTTTAACTATAGCAACTTTTCGTTTAAATACATTATTGTTGCTTTTATCCTCTAGTTCTCTTACACTAAGCCTATTGTTGATTACATTATTTGCTAAAGAAATAACTTGTTCTTCATCTTCGATTTTACTCAATACTCTAGCATGCCCCATAGATATTTTATTATATAACACCATTTCTTGAACTTCTTTAGGAAGCCGAAGCAATCCTAAAATATTAGTGATGTGAGATCTGCTTTTACCAATTTTTTTAGCTAAAGCATCTTGAGTTATATCTAGTTTATTTATTAAGTTTTCATAAGCCTTGGCTTCTTCAATTGCATTTAAATTTTCTCTTTGAAGATTTTCTAATAAAGCTATTTCCATCATTTGTTCATCTGTAAAATCTCTAATGATGGCTGGTATTGTTTCTAATCCTGCCATTTTACTAGCTTTTACTCTTCTTTCTCCGGCAATTATTTCATAACCCTTAATTGTTTTTTTAATAATTATTGGTTGAAAAACACCGTGTTCAATAATAGAATCTCTTAATTCCATTAATGCTGATTCATCAAATTTTTTTCTTGGTTGATAGGGGTTGCTTCTTAACATATCAATCCTTATATTTACAATCTCCTCTTGAGAAGCATTTCCTACTATTTCCTTTTCTAATTGATCTATATCTAGTGCTTCAGAAGAAAATAATTGTTCTAAACCCTTGCCTAAAGCTTTTCTTTTAGTTTCCATTTCTTTCAACCACTTCCTTTGCTAACATTACATATGCTTCTGCGCCTTTACTCTTAGGATCATATTCTATTATTGGTTTACCATGAGATGGAGCTTCAGCTAATCTTATTAATCGTGGAATAATTGTATTATATACTCTTTCTTTAAAATAACTTCTTATATCTTCAATTACTTCCAATCCTAAATTGGTTCTAGGATCTAGCATTGTTAGTAATACTCCTTCAATATCTAACTCAGGATTTAATCTTTTTTGAGCTAACATTATAGTATTAAGTAGTTGCATTATTCCTTCTAATGCAAAAAACTCGCACTGAACAGGAATAATAACCGAATCAGCTGCGGTTAAAGCATTTGTGGTTAATATTCCTAAAGAAGGAGGACAATCTATTATAATGAAATCAAATTCATCTTTTATCTCAGTTATTTTTGTTCTTAATTGATTCCCTTTTTCAAATCCGGGTGTATTTTTACTTTTATCTAATAATTCAATATCAATACCAGCTAAATTTATAGTAGCAGGTAAAACATATAAATTTTTAAATTTAGTTTTTACGACAACATCTTTTATACTTGCTTCTTCTATTAAAACATCGTATATACTGTGCCTAATATCTCCTTTGTTTATTCCTACTCCAGTAGAAGCATTACCTTGGGGGTCTAAGTCTATTAGTAATACTTTTTTATTTAGATAACCTAATGATGATGATAAATTGATGCTTGTGGTAGTTTTACCTACTCCGCCCTTTTGATTAACTAAAGCTATTATTTTCCCCACGACTTCACCTTCTTCATTATTTTGTCTGATATATCTATTTTAACAAAAAACAAACCATTTTAAAATGATTTTATTAAAAAAGCAGATACTTTAGTATCTACTTTATTCTTTTTTCTTATCTATTTTAATAATAACTTGATACATATCTTCAAAATCAAATTCTTCTGAATCGACTTTAAAGCCGTATTTTTCAATCGTTTCTATAGATTTTCTAACTGTGTTAATAGCTGTCCTTAAATCTCCGGTTACATATGTTTGTGTTACCGGTTCATTTATTTCCTCCGGCGCTGCTGGTGCCACTGGTGTTGGTTCTAGTGGACTTTGTGGAACATTATCGTTTGCTGGCAGCCCTCTTTCTTCTTTATATTCTTTAATTAATGATTCAAAATTTGGTTGTGGTTGAGATGTTTGAGAAACATCAATTACTTCTTGATTTTCTATTGGTTGTTCAGCAAATTGATTATCTGGAACCATTTGTTCGTCAACTGATGTAGTTGGAGGTGCTTCAGCTGTTGTCTCATTTATTTCTTCTTCTGGTTTTAATAACATATCAAAATTAGGTTTTTCATTATCAACATTTATGTCTTGTGCATCTTCTTTTAATTTTTCAACATTAATTTCATTTAATTCATTATTGGGCTGACTTGGTTCTGGACTTATATTGATAGGTTCCGGTCTATTTGCTACTGCAGAAATGTCATCTGTAGGTGTTGTTGATTCATTTTCAATAACAGGTGTAGAAGTACCCAAATTTGGTCCTGGCGGACTTTGTGGAACATTTAATGCCTCTTCTTGTGTCTCGCCTTGTATTATTTTGGGTTCCCCTCCTGGGTCTTCTCCTTCATCTAATGTTTCATCAGATGCTATCCCTGTTTTTTTAGTAATTTCATCATCTAATTGCCTTACGGTCATTCGTTGATTAATTATTTTTTCTAGCATTTCATTTTGCTCTTGTTTATTATTTATTTTTAATAATGATCTGGCGTGTCTTTCAGATATTTTTCTATCTAATAAGGCATCTTGAACTTCATCAGAAAGATTAAGCAATCTTATTTTATTTGCTACTGTTGGTTGAGCAACTCCTAATTTTTTAGCTAAATCATCTTGAGTTGCACCTCCCATATTTAGTAATTTATTATATGAACGCGCTTCTTCTATTGGTGTTAAATTTTGTCTTTGTATATTTTCTACCAAAGCAACTTCAGCGCTTTCTTCATCATCAAGATCCTTTAAAACAACAGGAATTTTAGTCACCCCTGCTATAACAGATGCTTTATATCTTCTTTCTCCTGCTATTATTTCATATTTATTTCCAAGTCTTCTCACTACTAATGGTTGAATTAAACCATATCTTTTAATTGATTCTGCTAGATCATTTAAAGCGTCTTTATCAAATTTTTCCCTAGGTTGAAACCTATTAGGGAGAATATCGTTAATAGGCACCTCAAAAACTTCTTGATTCATTATAGCAACCCCTTCCTACTTTTCATCTATTATAATATTAACACTTTTTATGGGTGTTTTACAATGGTTTTTTCTTAATTTTTGAAAAATTACGCGGATATTCTTTATCAGTTTGCTTCTCTTTTATCATTTTCAAAAGAGTTCGTTTGCTTTTTTCAAATGGAAGCTCAAAAATATCTATTTTTGCAATTGAACAATCTAATTTTACTAAAGCATTAGTTGCTTGTAATAATTCTTTCTCAATAGTTCCTTTCATAGCTAAAAAATAACCGTTTATTTTTACTAAAGGAATGCACAATTCTAATAATATATTTAGAGGAGCAACTGCCCTAGCTGTTACAATATCATATTTTTCTCTGTTTTTTAGGGCATAAATTTCTACTCTTTCATGAATTGCTTTTATATCGACTAATTTTAATTCTTTAATAACCTTGTTTAAAAAATTAATTCTTTTTTCTAATGCATCTAGTATTATTATATTTAAATTAGGGAAAAATATCTTTAATACTATTGAAGGAAAGCCTGCTCCACTCCCTACATCACATAATGTTATATTATTATTTAAATTATATACTCTAAATAATGTTAAACTATCATAAAAATGTTTTAGATATACTTCTTTTTTATCTATTATATTAGTTAAATTGAACTTTTTATTATATTCTACTAATAACTTATAATAATTTTCTAATTTTAACATCTCTTCATTAGTGACTTCTATTTTTAATTTTTTTAATTCATTAATAAATTGTTGTTCATTCATTTTTACCACCTGTTTTTTTTAGATATATCATAAGAATAGATATATCTGCGGGATTAACCCCACTTATACGAGATGCTTGTCCAATAGATGAGGGTTTTATTTCTTTTAATTTTTGTTTTGCTTCATTAGCAAGGTTGTGTATATTATCATAATTAATATCTAAAGGTATTTTTTTACTTTCTAATTCTAACATTTTTTCTACTTCTTTTTGTGCTTTTTTTATGTATCCTTCATATTTAATATTTATTTCTATCTGATCAAGAATATCTTTGTCAACCTCTATTTTTAATAGTTCCTTTATATGTTCACCTATTATTTCTGGTCTTTTTAATAAATCTATTAGATATATTCCGTCTTTTAAAGGTGAACTTTCTATTGATTCTAAAAATTCATTATTCTCTTGGTTAGGGGTTATCTTAGTGCTTGATAAAAGCGTAATCAATTCATTTGTTTTCTTTTTCTTTTTTAAAAATCTATTGTAAATTTTATCATTTATTAACTCTACCTTATGCCCATATTCTCTTAATCTTAAATCAGCATTGTCATGTCTTAATAATAACCGGTGCTCAGCTCTTGATGTAAGTAAGCGATAAGGTTCTTTAGTACCTTTAGTAACTAAATCATCTATTAAAACGCCTACATAAGCTTCGTTTCTTTTTAAGATTAATGGTTGTTTATTCTCTAATTTTAAGGATGCATTAATCCCGGCCATTAATCCTTGGCATGCTGCCTCTTCATAACCACTAGTACCATTTATTTGCCCTGCAGTATAAAGATTTTCTATTATTTTAGTTTCTAAACTGGGCCATATTTGAGTGGGATATATTGCATCATACTCAATAGCATAAGCATATTTTAATATTTTTACATTTTCTAACCCTGGAAGACTATGAACCATTTCATCTTGTATTTCATGAGGCATACTAGTAGAAAATCCTTGTAAATAAATATCATTATAGTATTTACTTTCTGGTTCTAGGAATAATTGATGTCTTTCTTTATTAGCAAATCTAACCACTTTATCTTCAATAGAAGGACAATATCGGGGCCCTATACCTTCAATATCATCTCTTCCTCCATAAATGCTTGACTTATTTAAATTTTTTTTAATGATGTCATGAGTCTTTTGGTTAGTATATATTAAGTAGCAAGGTTCTTGATACTTAGGATTATAGGTCGGTTCCCCTTCAATACTAAAAGCCCATTGTTCAGAGTCTCCTAATTGAACGGTGGTCTTAGAAAAATCAATAGTTAGTTTATCAAGTCTTTGGGGAGTTCCCGTTTTTAATCTTAGTATTTTAAAACCATATCTTTTTAAGTTATCACTTAAATTTTCTGATGGCTTTTGATTATTAGGTCCTTTTCTTGTTCTTGTGCTTCCCACAATTATATCAGCCTTCATATATGTGCCTGTTGTAAGAATTACTATTTGGCTATATATCTTCTTCCCTGATTCTAATACTACCCCTTTTACTTTTTTATCTTCTATAATTAAGTCGTCTACCATATCCTCTAATAAATCTAAATTGCTTTGTTTTTTTAATGTTTTTAACATCTCTTTAGGATATGTTATTTTATCAGCTTGAGCTCTAAGAGCTCTTACAGCAGGTCCTTTTTTAGTATTTAGCATCTTCATTTGAATTTGTGCTTTATCAGTGTTTTTTGCCATTTCTCCACCTAAAGCATCTATTTCTCT
>JBBAEV010000007.1:0-34929 GCA_041655735.1 Bacilli bacterium
TGAGATAAAGTTATTATAAATCATAAATAGAAAAAAACATAATAGTCTTTAACTATTTATGTCCTTTATTATACATGTTATAATAAATTAGGTGGTAAAATGAAGGTAAAAGAAAAAAGAATAATAGTAACCGGGGCCGGTGAGGGAATAGGAAGAGATTTAGCTATTCAATTAATAGAAAAAGGGGCTCATGTAATAGCATTAGATATAAATAAAAAGGAATTAGAAAAAACAAGAGAAAAAGTTATGCATAAAGATAATATCTCTTTATATGTGGTAGACATTACCAAAGATACTGATCTTTTAAAGTTTAAGAATGAGTATTTTAAAAACCATAAAACAATAGATGGATTAATTAATAATGCCGGTATTATTCAACCATTTGTTAATGTTGATAAAATTGAAATGGATATAGTATACAAAGTAATGGATGTTAATTTTTTTGGACCTTTAAAATTAACAAAATTATTTTTGCCAGAATTATTAAATATACCAGAAGCTCATATAGTTAATGTATCTAGTATGGGAGGATTTTTTCCTTTTCCTGGACAAACTATATATGGGGCTTCTAAGGCTGCTATCAAATTATTCACAGAAGGTCTTTATTCAGAATTATTAAATACAAATGTTCATGTTACGGTTGTTTTTCCTGGTGCTATTAACACCAATATTGCTAAAAATTCAAATATTGATACAAACGAAGTAACAAGTAATAGTAAAATAAAAATGACATCTTCTAAAAAGACTGCTGAGATAATAATTAATGGTATTGAAAAAAATAAATTTAAAATTTATGTGGGAACAGACTCTAAAATCATGAATTTTATGTATAAAATAAATGCTAAAAAAGCTATAAAACTCATTAATAAAAAAATGTCAAAAACTCATTAAAATAATACAAAGAAAGATTACAATGTTATAGTGATCTTTTTTTATGTTATAATTATTTTATAAATAGATAATAGAAAGAAGTGGTATTTATGGCTACAGCACATATAAGTGCAAAAGTAGAAGATGTTGCCGAAACAGTATTAATGCCAGGAGACCCTTTAAGAGCAAAGTTCATTGCGGAGAACTTTTTAGATGATTATAAATTAATTAATGATATTAGAGGTATGTATGGCTATACTGGTTTTTATAAAGGTAAAAAAGTAACAGTGATGGCATCAGGAATGGGAATTCCTAGTATGGGTATTTATTCTTATGAACTATTTAGATTTTATAATGTGAAAAATATTATTCGTCTTGGTACTTGTGGAGCTTATATTAAAGAACTAAATTTATATGATATTATACTTACAACAGGATCTTACAGTGAAACTGCTTATGATGATTCAATGGGCGGCGATAATAAAAGTATTCTTTATGCTGATAAGAAATTAAATAAAAAAATAGAAAATAAAGCTAAAGAATTAAATATAAAAATTATTAAAGGATTAATTCATAGTACAGAAGCTTTTTATAAAGAAGATAATATTTATGAACAAATATATAAAGATTATGGTTGTATAGCGGCCGAAATGGAATCATTTGCTTTATTTTATAATGCTTATATTTTAAATAAAAAAGCAGTTTGTATATTAACAGTAGCTAATTCGCTAGTAACTAAGGAAGAAACAACATCAGAAGAAAGAGAAAAACATTTTGTTGAAATGATTAAATTAGCCTTAGAATCTATTTAATAAAATATAAATAGTTCCATATAATAAAAACAGTTAGGGAGTGGTTACATGGACTATAATGAGTTTAAATTAGGTGCTTATAATTTACATGTTATAAAAACTGATAGATTTAAAACTATAACTATAGAAATTTATTTTCGCCGTGAATTAAAAAAAGAAGAAACAACTATTCGTCATTTTTTATCTAATATACTAATTCAATCTACAAAGAATTATCCTACTTTTAAAAAACTAGTTATTGAAAAACAAAATTTATATAATGTTGATATTATTAGTAATGTTATGGGAATAGGCAATAGTTCTTTTTTATGTTTTAAATTAAATGTATTAACTGATAGTTATACTAATGAAGGTAATTTTAAAAATGCAGCAAAGCTATTTTTTGATATAATGTTTAATCCTAATGTTGAAAATAATAAATTTAACTCCAAATCATTTTCTAATACAAAAGAACAATTAGAATCAGATATAAAAGCAGAAAAAGAAAATATAGTAAAATATGCAATTAAACGTATGTTAAATAATATGGATAATAGTTCTCCATTCTCTTTTTCCATAGACGGCTATTTGGAAGATTTAGACAAAATAACAGAGGAAAATCTATTTGAATATTATCAACGTGTAATAAAGAGTGATCTAGTGGATATTTTTGTTCTAGGAGACGTTGACGTAAATGAAATAAAAAAATTAATGGTAGAACATATGAAAATTAATACTATAAAAAAGCCTATGAAAAATATTATTTTAAATCCTTCAAAATATAGAAAAAGAGCTAAAAAAATAATTGAAGAAGAAAAAGATATTGATCAAACCCATCTAGTATTAGGTTTTGATTTATATGATATATCTGATTTTGAAAGAAAATATGTGCTCCCTATATATAATTCTATAATGGGAGGTAATGCTGATAGTAGATTATTTAATATTATTAGAGAAAAACATTCATTAGCGTATATTACTTTTTCTGGTTTAAAATCTTTAAGCAGTTTTTCCTTTATATATTCAGGAATAAATAAAGAAAATTATGAAAAAACGCTAAGACTGATAAGAAGACAATTAAAAGAGATTGAAAAAGGTAATATTGAAGATAAAGAAATAGAAAAGAGTAAAAAAGAATATATTAATTCTATAAGAAGCATGGAAGATAATGAACATAATATAATTAGTGCTTATTTTTCAAGACAAATAGCGAATACTGATCTTTTAGAAGAAAAAACAAAAGAAATAGAAAAAGTAATGAAGAAAGATGTTATAAAGATTTCTAAAAAAGTAAAATTAAATACTATTTTCTTACTACATGGAGGTAATAAAAATGAAAAAGATTAAACTTAATGGTATTAAAGAAATAGTATACTATGATAAATTAAAAAATGGTTTAGAAATATATATTGTTCCTAAAACCAATAGAAATCATGTTTTTGTTACCCTTACAACTAAGTATGGATCTAATGATATTGAGTTTATTCCTTTAGGAGAAAAAAAATATTATAAATCTCCTTTTGGGGTTGCCCATTTCTTAGAACATAAAGTGTTTAATACTCCTAATAATACTAGTGCTCTTACTTTATTTGCTCAAAATGGTATAACCATTAATGCATTTACTAGCTATAAACAAACAACATATTATTTTGATTGTATTAATAATATTGAAGATAACATTAATGCTTTATTAGATTTTGTTCAAAATCCAGAATTTGATGAAAAATCGGTAATAAAAGAACAAGGTATTATCGAGCAGGAAATAAAAGGTACAGAAGACGATCCTATTACATATGGTTATTTAAAATTTAAAGAAAACTTAATAATTAAAAATTATTATAAATATATGGTTGCAGGTAGAGTTAATGATATAAAAAATATTACAAAAGAAGATTTAGAAAAGTGTTATCGAACATTTTACAATCCTAGTAATATGTGCTTAATTATTACTGGAAATATAGAACCCGAAAATATTCTCAAAGTAGTAGAGACTAATCAAGAAAAGAAACAATTTCAAAATAATGACATAAAGCTAAAATATGTTGATGAGCCAATGAAAGTAGTAAGAGAATATGAAGAGTTAAAAATGAGAGTTAAAACACCTAAATTTTTATTAGGATATAAAATAAAAATAGATAAAAACTTAACACCAGAGGATTTATTAAAAATGGATATTTATCATACACTTATGAATACTATGATTTTTGGTTTGACTTCTAGTTTCTATGAGAAAATGCAAGAAGAAAAATATTTAACTTATCCTTTATCAATATCAAAATCGATCTTATATGATTTTTTAGTATTACGTTTTGAAGGAGAAAGTAAATATCCTAAAGAAGTTATAGAAGCTATAAAAAGACAATTAAATGACCTCAATATTACAGAAGAACAATTAGAAAGATTTAAAAAATTTTATATTAGTAATATTATAGAAGAATTTGATGATGTCGAAGCTAGTAATAGTAACTTGCTTTATATGAAAATACACCACGGTGAAATACTTTCACATTCTATTAATGTAATAAAAAGTATTACATTGAAAGATTACAATAATTATGTAAAAAAATTAGATTTTAATTGTTTTTCAAGTATGGTTATATTACCTAAAGAATAAATAAAAAATAATATAGAAAAACAAACTTTTATAATATTATATACAAATAAAATAACATTTTTTTCATTTGCATATCTTTTCCTTTTATTATAATATCAAAGAAAAAAAGGAGGAAGAGATATGTTAAATCAAACAGTAATAGTAGGAAGATTAGTTAGGAATCCAGAACTAAGAAAAACCGAAGCGGGTAGAAAGGTAACTAATATAACATTGGCAGTACCAAGATCATTTAAAAATCACGATGGTGAATATGAAACTGATTTCATTGATTGTGTATTATGGAAAGGTATTGCGGAATCTACAACTGAATATTGTAAGAAAGGTGATATGCTAGGAGTAAAAGGAAGGATTCAAAGTCGTAATATTGAAGCTAGTGATGGTAATAGAAAAACAATAACTGAAATAGTTGCGGAGAAGGTTACGTTTTTATCACCAAATAATAAAGAAGAATGAAAGTATAATAGTGTATGTTGTATATAATAAATATGTTATAATTAATAAAAGAATACAGATAATAGAAGAAGCAGAACAACTGCTTCTTTAGTCTTTTTACGTTTCTTTCTAGTTAACTTCATATAAATTAAAAAAGTTGTCGCTTATAATTAAATTAACCGATAGATAACGAAAGGTTGATATTATATGCTTATAGGTAAACGGTTAAAAGAATTACGTTTGAAAAATAGTTTAACTCAACAAGAATTAGGTAATTTAGTCAATGTAACTAAAGTTTCAGTATGTTGTTATGAAAACGGAACAAGAACTCCTAATATTGAAACATTAGAAGATTTATGTAATGTTTTAAATGTTAATACTGATTATTTATTGGGAAGAGATATTAATGTTATGCTTATGGAAGATGAAGCTTCTTATGGTGTAAAATTATCAAAAAATGATATTAGTATTATTAACGAAATAAAGAAACATAAGGACTTATATCGTAAAATAACTAATGATCCCAAACGTGTAATTGATCTAATTAATAAGAAAATTTCATAAATCTATATACATTTGGAATAATATATTGTATAATCAATATATATTTTATGAAAGGAAAGAAGTAAATGCAAGGAAATGTAAAATGGTTCAATGAGTTAAAAGGCTATGGATTTATTACAGCAGAAGACAGCAATGATTATTTCGTACATTTTTCAGGCATCAAATCTGAAGGCTTTAAGACTTTAAAAGAAGGCCAAAAAGTAAGTTTTGATCTTGAAAATGGTGAAAATGGTAAACAACAAGCTGTTAATGTTGAAGTTATAGAATAAATAGATTTTAATTGTTAACCAAAAAAGAGACTATTAAGTCTTTTTTTATTGACAAATATTAAATATAGATGTATTATATCAGTACAAAATTTAAAAAGGAGTGAAGGTTAGTGGCAAGAATAAGTGTATTTACAAGAAAATTTATAGAAGAATTTTGGTGGGTAAATCATCCAGAAGAGGCATCTAAAAGAAAGTTATTAAAGGATACAATAACAAATCTAAAAACATCAGATGATGAAACATTAACAATAGAAGACATAAAGAAGAAATTATTGTCAGCTCGAAAAGCAGCTCAAGAAGCAGCTCAAGATATTGCGAAAGATATTGCAAAAGAGGAAGAATTTCAAATGTCTCTCACTAAGGCAGAAGAAGAAATTTTTGACCAAGTTATAAAAGCAGAACAAGATAGATTAAAACAACTTGAAATAGATTCAAATGATGTGGAAGCATTAATGGCCAGTTATGATGAAAAATACGGACCAGCTAATGATCATGAAGATTATGATGATGGGGCTACATGCGATCTTTATGATAGAGGTAGACAAAAAATATATAGGGAACCTATAAAATCTCTTATAGAAAACTCAACTGTAGTAGAATAAGAAGATGTAAATCATCTTCTTTTTTTGTGCTATAATTATTATAGGTGATAATATGAATATATCTGATATTATAGATAGAAAAGAAGATTATGAAGAATTAACTAAACAAGAAATAGAATATGTTGTAAATAACTATGTAAATGGTAGTATTAATGATAAAGATATGTCTTTATTTTTAAAAGCTATATATAAAAATGGTATGAATGAAGAAGAAACTTTAAATTTAACTATAGCTATGTTAAATAGTGGTAAAAAAATAGATTTAAGTAGTATTAAAGGAGTTAAAGTTGATAAACATTCTACCGGTGGTGTTGGAGATAAAACTACTTTAGTAATTGTACCATTAGTAGCTACATGTGGAATACCAGTAGTAAAAATGAGTGGTAAGGCATTGGGATATACTGGTGGTACTATTGATAAACTTAATTCTATTAGGGGCTTTAACACAAGTTTAACTGTTGAACAATTACTTAAACAAGCAGAAGAAATTGGTATTGTTGTTGGCTCACAAACAGGTAATTTAGTACCAGCTGATAAAAAAATATATGCATTAAGAGATGTAACTGATACGATAGAATCCCTTCCTTTAATTGCTTCTAGTATTATGAGTAAAAAACTCGCTAGTGGTTGTGATAAGATATTACTTGATGTAAAAGTAGGAAATGGGGCTTTTATGAAAGATTTAAATAAAGCCAGAGAACTAGCTTCTTTAATGGTTAAAATAGGTAATAGCTATGGTAAAGAAACAATAGCACTTCTTACTAATATGAATGAACCATTGGGTAATGTGATAGGGAATAGTTTAGAGGTAGAAGAGGCGATTAAGACATTAGAAGGAAAAGGTCCTACTGATTTTACAAAACTATGTATTGAACTAGCTTCTCATATGGTTAGTTTAGGAAAAAGAATAAATGTTAATGATGCGCGAAAATTAGTAAATAATAGTTTATATAATGGTAATGCTTTAAATAAATTTAAAGAATGGATTAGTTATCAAGGAGGAGATCTTACATCTTTTCCTAAAGCTAAAAATATAATTGAAGTTAAAAGTAATAAATTTGGATATATTAATAAAATTAACACTGAAGTTTTGGGTGAAGTTTCCATGTCTTTAGGAGCTGGTAGAGTAAATAAGGACGATGAGATAGATTATAGTGTAGGTTTAATATTAAACCATAAGTTGGGTGATTATGTAAAAAAAGGAGATATTTTAATCTATATTCATACTAATAAGGATAATAATGAAAAAGAAATTAATCTTTTAAAATCATCGTTTATAATAGGTGATAAAGACAAAATAAAAAAGGAAATAATATTAGATATAATAAAATAAGAGAAGATTTTCTTCTCTTATTTTATATATTTAACATAATATTCATCAAAAGTAATATTTTCATTATATATTTTAGTTGCAGTTTCTATTCCTACATATCTTAAATGCCATGGTTCAAATTTATAACCAGTAATAACTTCTTTACCTTTTGGATATCTAATAATAAATCCATATAAATGAGCATTATTTTTTATCCATGTATATTCATTAGTATCTACAAAATCATCCCATTTAGCAGTGGGTGTTTTTATATCTACCGCAAGACCTGTTTGATGTTCTGAATGTCCTGGTCTAGCAGATCTTATATCAGTATCTGCCAATCCATATATACCAAGATAATAATTATATAAATTCAATTGATAATTGTAATCACGATAACTAGATGTCACAAGAATACTAAGTCCTATACTTTTGCTATCTGAACATAAATTTGTAAAGGCTTCATTAGCTTCTTTTCTTAAATAAAAAGTACTATCAGAACAGTTCTTACTTATTGTTTGTAAATTGCTAGGTTTATATGTACTTGGTAATTTATTATATTTATTTACTAATGCTAATATACTAGAAGAATCTTTTATTTCCTTTATTTCTTTATAATAAGGAATATCAGATCCAACATTAACTATCGCAATAACTTCATCATAACTTAATTTACTAGTTTCTTTATAACTTAAATAACGCTCTAAATTATTAATGTTAAAATTATCATTTATTATATATCTAGCTATATCCTCGATATAATCTTTATTAGTAAGTATAGTAATCTCATCTTTTGATAGATACTTAAAAATATTTAATATCTCACTGTCTCTATATCCTGTGCGATATAAAGTATTGATATTAGATACAGCTTTATCATCATATTGAACTTCTTTATATACTGATATACAGTTAATATTAAAATCATTATTAGCAAAAGCTTCATCTATAACTTCAGAATATAATTTGTTATCTAGTATATAATCAGTCATATCTTTTTCTTTAATAACGACTATAGCTTTATCAGAATAATTTAGTTTACTTAATTGTCTGTTTATCATGCAATTTTTATATAAAGAGGTTCCTTTTACTATGAAAAATCCTGCGATCAATAAAATAATTCCTATTACTAATAACAATCTTTTTGTTCTTATTTTTTTCTTCATGCAATCATCTCTCTTATACTAATTATATTTGTCTATTTAATATTAATCAATTAAAAATACTTTTATTTGACATAAAAATCATTTATCAATAACTATATGCATATTTATTATTGAGGTGGATTTATGAAGAAGATATTATTAATTGTGTCATTATTATTCATGCCTCTACGTGTATATGCGGAAGAAGCAGTTGACTTAGCCCCTAATGCGAAGAGTGCTATATTGATTGAAGCTACTACAGGAGAAATTTTATTTCAAAAAAATATTCACGAAAAATTAGCCCCCGCATCAATGACCAAAATAATGAGTATGTTACTTTTTATTGAAGCTCTTGAAAAAGGCTTAATGAAATGGGATGAATACATAACTATTAGTGAAAATGCTGCTGGTATGGGAGGATCCCAAATATTTTTAGAGCCAAATGAAAAGATGTCAGTAACTGATTTATTTAAAGGGATAGCTATAGCTTCCGCTAATGATGCAACTTATGCTTTGGCGGAAAGAGTAGCTGGTACCGAAGAAGCATTTGTCAGTAGAATGAATAAAAAGTTAAAAGAATTAGGACTAAAAAATAGCTATTTTAAAAATTCTACTGGTCTAGATGAAGCTAATCATTATTCAACAGCTTATGATATGGCTATAATGGCTAAAGAATTAGTTAATCATGATAAAGTACTTGAATATACTGCTAAATATGAGGATTATTTAAGAGTTAATTCTGATGAAAAATTTTGGTTAGTTAATACTAATCGATTAGTAAGATTTTATCCAGGGGTTGATGGCTTAAAAACTGGTTATACTAATGAAGCAGGTTATTGTTTAACTGCTACTATTGAAAAAAATAATATGAGATTAATTGCGGTGGTAATGAAAGAACCACAAAGTAGCACAAGAAATACAGAAGTGAGTAGAATGTTAGATTATGGTTTTAATCAATATGAAGTAGAAAGAATATTATCTAAAACTACTGATTTAGGTAATATAAGAGTTGACAAAGGAAGTCCTGAATTAGTTGGGATAAATCCTATCCAAAATATAAATGTATTAAACAAAAAAGGTGAAGATAAAAGAAATGTAACTTATAAAATGAAACTAGACAAAATAAAAGCCCCTATAAAAATAGGCGATAAAATAGGAACCCTTACGATTATTGAAAATAATAATGAAACAATGAAAATAGATATTACTGTTAAAGAAGAAGTAAAAAAAGCAGGTTTCTTTACATTATATTTAAGACATATAAAAGATATATTATTAGGGGATATTAAAATAAAAACACATTATTAATGTGTTTTTGTTTGACATAATTTATATAAATGATAAAATAAACATTTAGGAGGAATAATATGACCATAAATGATATGTTATATTTAATTTTTAATAAAAAATCAGGAGAAGCAATAGATAGAAGATCTTTAAAAACATTATTAAAAAATAATAAAAGTGAGCCCATATATCAAGAATACCAGGATTTAATTGTTACAGAATATAAAGAATTGTTGCCTTATATTAAAGGAATAACAGGAAAGACTTTAATAAATTTCTGTACAACCTATAAAGATGATAGAAAAAGAGGATTATTAGCTAAAGATGTTTCTATATTATTTGATGCTTATCAAAAAGATATAAAACCTAGGCAAAATGATTTTATAAGAGATGAATTAACTTCAGAATTAAAAAAAGTATTACTTGATAATATTTCAGAAGATACCGTTCAATGTTTAGCTGAAACTCCAATGTATGAAGGTATAAAACAACTTTATACTATGATAGAAGAAATAAATCCTGTTAAAAAGGACAAAGCTAGAGAAAAAGCGGATGATGGACTGGTTATATAATAAATCTATCGTTGATAATCTAAACACAAAAAAGATAAATTTTTAATTATCTTTTTTTTATTAATATAAAGTAATATGGATAAAAACAAATTTTTAACAAATATTATAAATACTTGATTTAATTGACAAAACCAATATATTGTTGTAAACTAAATCTAAATTATTAATCGAATTAAGAGTAGTTTTATTTAGATTAAATAAAACTGCTCTTTTTTTATGAAAAGAGGAAACAAAATGAAGTTTAAAGAATTAAATTTAAATCCTAAAATAATAAAAGCTGTAGAAGAAATGGGATTTATTGAAATGATGCCCATTCAAGAGAAAGCCATTCCATTTATTTTAGAAGGAAAAGATGTAGTAGGTCAAGCTCAAACAGGAACAGGTAAAACTGCTGCTTTTGGAGTGCCAATGTTTGAAAATATTGAAAAAGGTTATATTAATCATCTTGTAATGGCACCCACTAGAGAATTAGCTATTCAAATAGTAGATGAGTTAAGGAGAATAGGAAAGTATTATGAAGATGTTAATATTGCTACAATAGTAGGCGGTATGGATATGAAAAGGCAAATTAATTCATTAAAACAAAATCCACCTATTATTGTCGCAACCCCAGGGAGATTAAATGACTTTTTAAGCAGAAAAAAACTATCCTTAGCAAAAATTAAAATGTTTGTTGTAGATGAAGTCGATGAAATGTTTAAAGCGGGATTTAAAGAAGAAATAGATGAAATAATAAAATATTTACCAGAAAAGAAACAAAGTTTATTATTTTCTGCAACGATTTCTCAAAATGTTGAAAATATTGCTAGGGAAACAATGGATGATAGAGTAACTATTAATGTAAGTTCAAAACAAGAGCCAATTACTAATATAATGCAAGAATGTATTGTTTTAAAAGAAAAAAATAAATTTCCAACATTAACAAAATTACTTGATATTGACAAACCTAATCTTGCTATTGTATTTGGGCGTACTAAAAGAAGAGCCGATGAGTTGGGAGAAGCACTTAATAAAGCAGGATATAAAGCTTTATCTCTCCATGGAGATTTATCTCAATCACAAAGAAATGTTGTTATGAAAAAATTTAGAGGTAATGATGGACATATTTTAGTCGCAACTGATGTAGCAGCTCGTGGTATTGATGTTACCGGAGTAACTCATGTTTACAATTTTGATTTACCAGAACAAACAGAATATTATACTCATCGTATTGGAAGAACTGGAAGAGCAGGTTCATTAGGAAAAGCAATTACTTTTGCTCGCGATAGCGAACTTTCTCATATTGAGCAAATTAAAAAAGATACCAATTCCACCATTAATATTGTCTCGGCTCCTACTATGGACAATATAAGAGAAGTTAACAAAGAAAGAATCACGGAATTATTTAAAGATGTTCTAAAAAGATTAGATGTATCAAAGAATAAAGAGCTGGCTAAAAAATTAATTGATGAATTTAGTGCTGAAAAATTAGTAATGGCTGCTATTGAAATGAATATGCGTAAAGAAAATATTAGTGATATTCAATTAACAGGGGAACCACCAGTAAAAAACAAAAGAGTAAAATCAGGATATAGTAGATCTAATAAAAGAAATAATCGAAGTTATGAAAAAAGAGGCAAGAAAAATAATCGCAATAGAAAACAAAAGAGTAGTAATAGGAAAAATAATAATTATAGTAAAGATAAAAAGAGATAATTTTAATTATCTTTTTTGTTTTAATATATGATATAATTTGTTTAGAATAAGGTGATGTAAATGAATAGAGTTTTAAGTAATATAACTATTAGAAGTGTGAAAAAAGAAGATTATAACCAAATAATTAATCTTTTTAATTCGCTTAGTGATGAAGATAAAAAATATCTTGCCTTAAAAAGTAAAATAAGTCTTATTAAGCAAATGATAAAAAAAGAATCCCATTGTTATGTTGCTTGTATTGGTGACAAAGTAATAGGATTTCTTCGTGAAAGTGGAAGATCTAATGGTTTCTCTTTGCTTGAAGAACTTGTTTTAGATCATCATTATAGAAGTTTAGGTATCGCATCTTTAATGCTTGAATATTATCATAATAACTTTAATAAGAATATCGCAAAAACTAATGCTAAAAATATTAAGATGATTTCATTATTAAAAAAATATAATTATATTCCACAAAATCGTGATGCGTTAAGAATAATAAATTGGCAGCGATTAGATAATTAAAAAAGGAAATAAACAAATAATAAAAGAAGATATTAGTAATCACATAGAAAGGAACATTCCTATGAAAAAATTACTAATATTTTTTATTTTGCTTTTAATGCCTAATACTATATACGCTGAAGAAATATATTATTCAAATTATAGTGATTTTAGTCCTTGGCAAGAAACTCCTATTGAATCTAATGAATTAACTAATGTAGAGATAGAAACTAGATATCACTGGTATAAAAATATAAGAGTAAATGATAATTATTATATTGAAGGATTAAATAATTCATTATTTGTTCATAAAGATAATGATGATTATATTGAAACAAATTGGAGTGAATGGGATATAATTTATCCTGGAGAAGTATTAAATCGTACAATTGAGAAAGAGGCTATATATCGTTATCGCTATATGAAAGATATTAGATATATACATATATATGATGTTTATGGTAGTTATGATGCTTTTAGAATACCAGAGATAAAAATATATTCTGATTCTTATAAAATAGACTACAACACTACTTGTACTGGCTGTAGTTCAACATTTAGTAGTTATATAAAAAATAATAAGATTAATGAAAATAAGTCGTATATTAATAATGGCGGTTATTTAATAATTGATTTAAAAAATAATTATAGTATTGATAGTTTGAAAATAGATTTATATTTATATGATAGGGGAACTAACAAGAAGAAATTTAAAATTGCATTGACGAAAAATAAAAGTACCACTAGTAAACAATATATGTATAAAAATATAGCGTTAAATTTTAAAAGTAAAGAATTAGAACCAAATCACTATTCTTATACAATGAATGAATCTTGGATCAAAGAACCAGAATGGGATGCTTATAAAATAACTAAAAAAGAAATTTTACCAACTTATTATAGACAAGTTATAACATGTCCTGAATATCGTTATAAAGATAAATTATATATGTATTATAAGTTAGAAAAAGAATATATTGATGGTTATCTATTTGAAGCACCTGATTTAAATTATTTAAAAGATGAAGAAGATAAGATCAAATACTATCGTTATCAAACAAGAGAAAAAGTAGTTTTACCGGATAATATTGTTATTACTATAAAAGATTATAACCTTTTAGATTATATTGACACCGCGTTTACAAAAGATAATATTAATGTTAATCATAATATTAATATTAATACTAATGGTACTTATCAGGTTAATTATATATTACCCTTTGATAATCTAGTAATTACTAAGGAAGTAGTTGTCGATATTGAAGAAAATAAAATTAATGATGTTGTTGAAGATCAAAACAAATCTGAAAATACAATAGAACAACCCAAAGAAAAAACAGATGAACTATCAGATAATGATAGTAAAGAAGAAGGGGAAAAAATAAAACTAGTTTTTGATGATAATAAACCAATAAAAGTAATTGATAAAAAGAGATCACCTATAAATATAGAAGAAACAAATAAACTAAAAGAAAATAATATATTAACAAATCCTAATAAAGAATCTTTAATAGTTTATCATAAGAAAGAAGATAATAAAAAACCATTTATATTAAGTCTTAATTTATATTTATATATTTATATAATAGTGGGAATAATTGTATTAATAATACTATTTAGAAAGTTTTTTATAAGATATTAACTATTATTGTATTATTAATCTTTTAACTAGTTTTGTCGATTTCAACATTACTAAAAAAAGATATGTTAATTTTATGAAACAAGGAGGATAATAAATGCTTGATATCGATATTGAATTTAGAAAAGGAATATTGTTTGTGAGATTAGGAGGAGTATTAGATATAAGTAGTTCAAATAAATTAAATGAAGAATTAATCCCCATATTAAAAGATAATGGAATTAAATATTTAGTATTTAATATAGAAAATCTTAATTATATTGATTTAGATGGTATTAATTCTCTTAAACAAAAATATAATATTATTTCAAATAATAAAGGACAAATATTAGTGTGTGGAATAAAAAACGGATTAGTAAAACAACGTATTGATAATAGTAGTTTATTTAATTATATGTTTGAAACAAGCAATGAACTTGCGGCTTTTAATATCATAAATTTATAGGTGATAATATGGAAAATGAAAAACTAGTGGAATTAGTTATGGGTAATGATAAAATGATATGGCATATTGTTAATATGTTTCCGTGGTATAAAGATAGTGAGGATTTATATAACATTGGGGTTATAGGATTAAAAAAAGCATATGATAATTTTGACGAAACAAGAAATGTAAAGTTTTCAACATATGCATTCCCCTATATCTTAGGTGAAATAAGAAAATATGTTAGAGAAGATAAACCTATAAAGATGAGTCGTAATATTCAAAGATTAGCAGGTAAAATAGAAGAAGCAAAAGCTTTTTTAAATCAACATTTAATGAGAGAATCATCTCTTTCTGAATTATCACTATATTTAGAAATAGAAGAAGATGCTTTAAGAGAAGCTCTATCAATAAACAATATAGTTCAAAGTCTTGATGAACCAATAATAACTGATGGTAAAGAACTAACCTTATATGATTCTATCCAAAAAGAGGAAAATATTGATTTACTTGATTTACTTGCTTTAAAAGATGAAATGGAAAAATTAAAGCCTCATGAAAAGAAGATTTTATATAATCGTTATTATAATGATTTGACTCAAGCAGAAACTGCTTCTTTATTAGGAATAACCCAAGTTCAAGTATCTCGTCAAGAACAAAAAATATATGAAAAATTAAGAGAAGGGTTACATTAAAAAAACTTTTTAATCCATACTATTGATGAAAGGAGATAGTATGGATACTAAGAAATATCAAAAAATAGTAGATAAAAATATTCCCAAAGAAAATGTAGTTAATAACTGTATTAGATCCTTTATTGTAGGTGGTTTAATAGGTGTATTGGGGGAACTTATTATTCAGATATATACATCTTGTGGTATTCCATCTCAAGATGCTGGTACTTTTATGATTATAACTTTAATATTTATTGGTAGCTTACTAACAGCTTTAGGTTTCTTTGATACAGCAGTAGGATACATAAAAGCCGGTTTTATAGTACCTATTACTGGGTTTGCTCATGCTATGACTAGTGCTGCTTTAGATCACAAAAGAGAAGGATTTATTACGGGAATTGGAGCTAATATCTTTAAATTATCAGGAAGCGTAATTTTATATGGTATTGTTTCAGCTTATATTTTTGGATTAATTAGATTGTTTATTTTTGGTGGTTAAAATGACAATTAATTTTAAAAATGTATATCTTAATGCTTCCAGTACTGTAACAGGTTCTCTTGAAAAAGAAGGTCCTTTAGGAGAATATTTTGATTTAACGTATAAAGATGCTTATTTAGGAGAAAAGACTTGGGAATTAGCTGAACAAAAATTCCTTACTAATAGCATAGATTTATTACTGAATAAATTAAATAAAACTAGATTTGATATTGATTTGCTTATTAGTGGAGATTTATTAAATCAAATAACACCCTCTAACTATACTGCTTCTTTTTTAGGTATTCCTTATTTAGGAATATATGCTGCATGTGCTATTAGTGCTGAAAGTTTGATTATAGGAGCTTCTTTGATTGATAATAAACAAATAAGAAATTGTATTTGTGCTACTTCTTCTCATAATGCATCAGCTGAAAAACAATTTCGATATCCTACTGAATATGGCTGTCCTAAACCAAAGATATCAACTTTTACCGCAACTGGTGGAGCTAGTGCCTATTTATCTAGTAAAAAAGATAAAATAAAAATAGAAAGTGGGACTATTGGAAGGGTTATAGATTTAGGAATAAAAGATGCATTTAATATGGGAGCTGCGATGGCTCCAGCGGCTGCGAATACTATTTTTACTCATTTAGAAGATACAGGAAGAAATGTAGATTATTATGATTTAATTGTAACTGGTGATCTTGGTGAATATGGTAAAAAGATATTAATTGATTATATGAATGAAGAATATGGTATCAAATTGAATAATCATGAAGATTGTGGTCTTCTATTATATGACAGGGAAAAACAACCAGTATTTGCCGGAGGAAGTGGTCCTGTATGTAGCACTTTAGTATTATATGGTTATCTTATTTCTAAAATGAAAAAGAAACAATATAAAAGAATCTTATTTGTTGCGACTGGTGCATTATTTTCTAAAGATATGGTTAATCAAAAACAAACTATTCCTGCCATAGCCCATGCTGTTTCGTTGGAGGTAGTAGAATGACTTATATAAATGCCTTTATCTTTGCGGGAATAGTTTGTGTAATTGGTCAAATTATATTAGATAGAACAAAATTAACACCAGGACATGTTACTAGTTTATTTGTAGTAACAGGAGCTTTCTTAGATATATTTAATATATATGATAAATTTGTTCAGTGGGCTGGTGGTGGTGCCTTAGTTCCTATTACTAGTTTTGGTCATCTTCTAATCCATGGTGCATTAGAAAAAGCAGGGCAATTTGGTATCACAGGACTTGCTATGGGAATGTTTGATTTAACTGCATCAGGAATAACTGCTGCCATTGTAATAGCATTCTTTCTAGCTATAATATTTAAACCAAGAGGATAAAACCTCTTTTTTGTTGTATACACAACTAAATACATCTAATTCTCGAATGTTTTATAAATATGTTATAATAAAATAGGATGTGATAATATGAATAAATCAAGAATATATAATGATAGCATTATATTAATTGGTCCAAGTGGTGCAGGCAAATCAACGATAGCAGAAGAATTAGTGAAAAAAACAGGTATGCAAAGATTATGTTTAGATAGAATAGCGAATCATAATCGGCAAACTGGTTTTGTAAGAAAGTTTAGAAACCAAGAAGAACATAATTTATTTATGATACATGATGCTATTCAAAAAGCTATTGAGCCAGGAGTTTGTGATTTTGGTGCGGGACACTCTATTTATAGTGATGAAAAGATTTTTGATAAAGTCAAAGAGGAATTAACTCCTTTTAAAAATATAATATTACTATTACCATCTAAAGATATCAATGAATCGTTAGATGTAATTAATTCTAGATCAACCGGTGATACAAGAGATAACCTAAAGTTTCTAGTTAGTCCATGTAATCAAGAATTAGCAGCCCATATAATTTATACAAATGGTAAAACACCAGCGGCAATATCAGATGAGATAATAAATTTAATAACTAATAAAGATTTAAAAACATCACATAACCTCTGATGTCTTTTTTATAATAATCTTTGTATTTATTTCCTAAAAATGGTAATATATTAATATAATAAAAAGAGGATGATATGATGAATATAATTGAAGTAAATAATTTAAAAAAATACTATAAAAATGTAAAGGCAGTAGATGATATATCTTTTACTGTTGAAAAAGGTTCATTTTTTGCTTTTTTAGGCCCTAATGGTGCTGGTAAATCTACAACTATCAACATTATCGCAACTCTTCTTGAAAAGACTAGTGGTGAAGTATTAGTCTGCAATAAAGAAGTAGGGAAGAATAATGAAATTATTAGACAAAAAATAGGGGTTGTTTTTCAAAAATCAGTATTAGATGATCTTTTAACTGTAAAAGAGAATTTAGAATCACGTGCGAGTTTTTATAGTTATTCTAGTAAAGGAATATCTAAAAAAATTGATGAAGTAGTAAAAATTACTGAATTAGAACCATATTTAAATCGTCGCTATAAAACATTATCAGGAGGGGAAAGAAGAAGAATAGATATCGCTAGAGCTTTAATTAATGAACCTGATGTATTAATTCTTGATGAACCTACAACAGGGTTAGATCCTAGTAGTAGAAAAATGATATGGAATATATTAAATAAATTAAGGCATGATAAAAATTTAACTATCTTTTTAACTACTCATTATATGGAAGAAACATTAGAAGCAGATAAAGTAGTTATTTTAGATCATGGTAAGATAGTAGCTAGCGGAACTCCTGAATATTTAAGACAAAAACATAGTAATGATTTATTAAAAATAACACCTAAAAAAGATTTATTAAAACTATTAGATAAAGATAAAGTTACTTATGAAAAAGATCGTGACATAATAAAAATAAGAATAGAAGATAGTTTTAAAGGCTTAGACATTATTAATAAATATAAAAAATATATTGATAGTTTTGAAATAATAAGAGGAAATATGGATGATGTATTTTTAAATATAACTGGTAGAAAGTTGGATAATCATGAGAGTATTATGTGAATTAACTAAAAGAAATGTAAAATTATTTTTAAGAGATAAAGCTTCAGTATTCTTTTCCTTTCTATCAGTTTTAATAATAATTGCGCTATATATGGTTTTTTTAGGAGATATGCAAGTACAATCCATTGAGGAAGAAATGGGACATGTAGAGGGTATCAGATGGCTTATTAATAGTTGGATTATGGCTGGTATTATTGTGGTTAATACTGTATCACTTCCTCTAGGAGCATTAAACACTATAATAAATGATCAAGAAAAAAATGTTACTGACGACTTATTTTCTTCGCCGGTACCCCGTAGTAAAATTATGTTAAGTTATATTTTTTCCTCATGGATTATTGGTATATTATTATCTGTTATTACGTTTATTATTGGTGAAGGATATATTGCTTTACAAGGAGGTAGTTTACTACCATTCTTTGATATTATAAAAGTGTTAGGAATAATTATACTATCAGTAATATCTTCCTCTTCATTCTTATTTTTCATTATAACATTTATCAAATCATCAAATGCTTTTGGGGTATTATCAACCATAATAGGTACTTTTATTGGTTTTCTTAGTGGTATTTATATACCTATTGGTGTACTTGGTAGTGGTATGCAAAGTATAATAAAATTATTTCCACCAGCTCATACTGTAACTGTATTAAGACAAATCTTTTTAGACAGACCAATGACTTTAGTATTTAAAGACGCCCCATTAAATGTTATAAATGAATATAAAGAATTAAATGGTATTAATATGACTGCTTTTGGTCATGAAGTAAACTTTTTATCAATGGTTCTTTATATATTAGGAATTGCTTTTATATTCTATTTATTATCAGCATTTAGAATAAAGAGAATGATTAAAAAATAAAAGGAGAGATAATATGAATTTTGATTATTATATACCAACTAAAATTATATTTGGTAGAGGTAAAATAGAATCATTAAAAAGTATAAACTTACCTGGAAAAAAAGCATTAATAGCAGTTTCTTCTGGTAATTCAATGAAAAAATATGGTTATTTAGATAAAGTAATAAACCTACTTAAAGAAAACAACAATGAATGTATAGTGTTTGACAAGATATTGTCAAATCCTACTTTGACACATGTGATGGAAGGATCTAGTCTTGCTAAAGAAGAAAACTGTGATTTTATTATTGGTTTAGGTGGTGGAAGTAGTATTGATTCCGCTAAAAGCATTGCGATTATGGCAACCAATGAAGGAAATTATTGGGATTATATAGGAGGAGGAAGTGGTAAATCTCTTCCTATAAAAAATAAACCCTTACCAATAATTGCGATACCTACAACGGCTGGAACTGGAACCGAAGCAGATCCTTGGACCGTTATTACTAAGGAAGATACTAATGAAAAAATAGGTTTTGGAACAAAAGATACATTTCCTATAATTTCTATTATTGATCCTAATTTAATGCTTTCAATACCACCAAAATTAACAGCTTATCAAGGATTTGATGCTTTATTTCATGCAACAGAAGGATATATAGCGAATATCGCAACTGAAATAAGTGATATATATGCTTTAAAAAGTATTAGTTTAATTGGAAAATATCTTTCTAAAGCAGTAAACAATGGTAATGACATAAACGCTAGAACAGAAGTAGCCCTTGCGAGTACTTTATCTGGCATGGTAGAATCTACTTCTTCATGTATATCAAAACATTCTTTAGCCCATGCTTTAAGTGCTTATCATAGTGATTTACCTCATGGAGCCGCTTTAATTATGATTTCTTTAGCTTATTATAAACATTTTATAAATGTTGTTCCTGATAGATTTATTAATATGGCTAAAGCCTTAGGTAAAGAAGATGCAAAAGATCCTAATGATTTTATTTTATTGCTTGAAAAGCTTCAAAAAGATTGTCATGTTGATGATATAAAATTATCTGATTATAAAGTAGATAAAGATGATTTAAGAAAATATGCAGTAAATGCTAAAGAAACAATGGGAGGATTATTTACATTTGATCCTAAACCGTTATCTATTGAAGATGCTACAAAGATATTAGAAGAATCATATAAATAAACTAAAAAGACTATAAAATAGTCTTTTTAATTTATTATTTATTTCTAAGATTGTTTTCTTTTAAAAATATTTTAAGGAAATACTAGACATTTTTATAACAAAGTGATAGCATAATACTTATTTAAAAAGGAGATGACTATTATGAAGTTAGAAAATATAAAAAGGCTACATGAAGAGATTGGAATGGAATTAGAAGTAATGACTGCTCAATATTATGCTCTTGGTCAATTTATTAAGGTTTTTAAAGAAGCGGAAAAAAAATACAGTAAATTATTATCGGATATAAAATATTACAGAAAAAGGGTAGCGGGATTAAAAACCTATCCTACTTTAAAACCAGATGCTCAAAAAAGATTAAACGAACTAAATAAAATAAAAAATAGTGGAGTGATATCAGTTAATCTAGAAGAAGAAATTGAAGTTAGTTCATGGAGTTCTTCTGGTGATGCTGGTTACTTTGCATCAAGTATAAGACAAGATAATCATAATTGGGAGGATGAACTTGAAACCACGAAAGAAAGACATAAGGTTTTACAAGCATTGTGTTATACCAAGAATATTGATTATAATATGAAAGCAGAAAAAAGAGAATCTGCAGGATTTGGATCAACATCTATGGTGTTATGTTCAACATTTCAAGTTCCTATTATACGACATAAAATAGAAAATGTTCAAGAACTTGATAATAGGCAAGTAGCTGGGGATTTAAAAGCAGCGGCTTATGTATATCAAGTGAGAAATAAATAAAAAACAAACTAAAGACTATAAAATAGTCTTTTTATTATGTTATAATAATGATATTAGAGTGGTGATAAGATGAACTATAATATAAAAACAAATGAATTTGAAGGTCCTTTAGATTTATTATTACATTTAATAAAACAATCCCAAATAGAAATATACGACATAAAAATAGAAGAAATAACTAATCAATATTTAAATTATATTAAACAAATGGAAGAATTAAATCTTGATATAGCATCTGAGTATCTAGTAATAGCTGCTGAATTAATTGAAATAAAATCAAGAATGCTTCTTCCTAAACAAACTATTGAAGATTCTGATGAATATGAAGAAGATCCTAAAGAAGCTTTAATTAATAAACTTCTTGAATATAAAAAATATAAAGAAGCTAGTGATAAATTTAAAGAATTGGAAGAAACAAGAAGTTTTATATTCACTAAAATACCAGCCAATTTAAAAGAATATATATCTGATAGTATTAAACCAAAACTAGATGAAGAAATAGGAATTAATAATTTATTAGATGCTTTTCAATCTTTTTTAGAAAGACAAAATTTAAAGAAACCTTTAAATGTAAAAATAACTAATAAAGAAATAACTATTAATGAAAGAAGAAAAGATATTAAAAATTTATTAAAAACAAAAAAGAAAATAAATATAGAAGAATTATTTGATAATTTTAATAAATCTTATATTATAACTACATTCCTAACTATATTAGAAATGGCTAAAGATAATGAGATAATAATTAAACAAACTAATAATTTTGATCCAATATATATAAGTCTTAAAGAAGGTGTAGAAAATGAATAAAGAAGCAATATTAGAAGGATTATTGTTTGTGGTAGGAGATGATGGCATTACCATTGAACAAATATCCAGCATATTAGAAATAGAATCTAAAGAAGCAAAGTTATTAATAGACACCTTAAAAGAAAACTATGAAAAAGAAAATAGGGGTATCAGAATAAATTTTTTAGGTAATAATTATAAATTAACTACTAAACCAGAACATAAAGAATACTATCAAAAACTAATAGAAGAGAGTGTTTCAAATACATTAAGTAATGCCGCTCTTGAAACATTAGCGATAATTGCGTATAATGAACCTATAACTCGTTTAGATATAGATGAATTAAGAGGAGTAAGTAGTGCTCATATAATAAGAAAATTAGTCGCAAAAGATTTAATAAAGGCAATAGGTAGAGCAGATACTTTAGGAAGACCTATTTTATATGGTATAACTAATGACTTTTTAGATTATTTTGGGCTTGCTAGTAAAGAAGAACTTCCTCAAATAAAACAATTAAATGAAGTTATTGAAAAAGAAGAAACAGACTTATTCTTAGCGCGTTATCAAGAGGATAATGAATAAGTCTTTATGCCTGCGTGGTGGAATTGGTAGACGCGCTGGACTCAAAATCTAGTGATATTTTATCGTGTCGGTTCGAGTCCGACCGCAGGCACCAATAAATTAATTATATGGTGATAATATGTACGGTGCAATATTAGGAGATATAATAGGATCTGCCTATGAATATGAAGAGTTTAATAGTAAAAAAATAGATTTAGAAAAAAGATTTAAAATACTAAATAAAGATACCCCTTTATTTTTAAACAATTCTAGAATAACTGATGATTCTATTTTAACAATTGCGATAGCAGACGCGATTTTTTCTAAGGTTTCATACGAAGAAAAATTAAGAGAACATGGCTTAAAATATTTGAAGAAAGAAAATAATGATCCTAATTTTTTTGACAAACCATTTAGTCCTGGTTTTATTAAGTGGTTAAAAAAGGAAAAAGAAGCTAATAGCACTGGAAATGGTGCGGCCATGAGGGTTTCTTCAGTTGGTTTTTTATTTAATAGTGAAGAAGAGGTTTTAAGGGAAGCGAGGCTAGCTACTATACCAAGTCATAACACTGAAGAAGCAATAAGAGGAGCTAGAGCTGTTGCGCTTAGTATTTATTTAGCTAGAAATGGTTTTTCTAAGAAAAAAATTAAAGAGTACATTGAAAATAATTTCAAATATAACCTAGACTTATCGCTTGATATTTTACAAAGAACTAATACTTTTAAAATGAATTGTGATACTACAGTACCACAAGCTGTTTTTCTCTTTTTAATATCAAATAATTTTGAAGATGCTATTAGAAAGGCTGTATCAATTGGTGGAGATACTGACACCATTGCTTGTATAACAGGTAGTATAGCTGAAGCTTATTATGGAATTGATAATGATTTAAAGAATAAAATATTTGATTATATTGATAAAAACCAGTCAAATATAATAAAAAAATATGATAAAAGATTGGCAGTAAACACTAGTTTTTAAGCTAGTTTTTATCTTGTGTTTTTTTACAAAAAATGCTATAATTAATTCTGTCAACAAA
Organism: Bacilli bacterium; assembly: GCA_041655735.1. Taxonomy (GTDB): domain Bacteria; phylum Bacillota_I; class Bacilli_A; order RF39; family UBA660; genus JBBAEV01. Next base: position 24,016 of record JBBAEV010000007.1, read on the forward strand.
AAAGCAAGGATGGCGGAATTGGTAGACGCGCAAGGTTGAGGGCCTTGTAAGAGTCTTCTTGTGTGGGTTCAAATCCCATTCCTTGCACCAAAAAGAATTAATAAAAAGGTTAAAGAGATTACTAATAATTATATTTTTTTGATATATTATAATAGTAATTAAGGAGTGAAATAATGAATAAGTATACATCAGATGGGGAGTTTTGGAGTATAACTGAAGATATATTAACTCATTCTGAATTTAATAAAATAAAAAATGAAAACCATCATGGGATAAATCGTTATAATCATTCGTTAAAAGTTGCTTATCGTTCTTATAAAATAGCAAAGAAATTAAAGCTTGATTATAAAGCCGTAGCTAGAGCAGGTCTTTTACATGATTTCTTTTTTAGTACTGATATTAAAGAAAATGAATCACCATATTTAAGTCATCCTAGTAAAAGTTTGACTAATGCTTCTAAGTATTTTAAACTTAATGAAGTAGAAGTTGATATCATTACAAAACATATGTTTCCAGCTGTATTTAAGTTTCCAAAATATAAAGAAAGTTGGGTTGTATCTACTGTTGATACAGGTGTTGCAACAGTAGAATTTGGCAAAAAATTTAAAACACAACTAAGTGTAGCAGTTAATTTGTTTTTAATTTTTATTTTAAAAACATTTTAACATAAGTCTATCCTGCTTATGTGTCCATGTAGCTCAGCAGGATAGAGCAATCCCCTCCTAAGGGATAGGTCGCAGGTTCGATTCCTGCTATGGACGCCATATAAAATAAAATGTCTCATACGAGATATTTTTTAGTTTTTAATAGAAAAATAAAAATATTTTTGTTATAATTATGCTATGCCGAATTAGTTTAGTGGTAAAACAGATGCATGGTAAGCATCAAAGGACTGTTCAATTCAGTCATTCGGCACCATCTTTTATAGTACTTTAAACAATATAGAAGTTGGAGATTCTTTCCAATCTAGACAAGGAAATTACCATTTACAAACTAAAATAGTTGCTTAAGAATTAATATATAAAACTAAGATTTTTTAAATAATATTAAAGATCTCTACTAATGTAGGGGTTTTATTTTTTTATAAAATAATAATCTAATAAATATTATTATAGGTATTCCCAAACAAACACCTCCTATAAAAAAAGGAGCTGTATCCATAAACCAATGATCGGCTTCTATTTGGTTAGCAAAACCATCCTTAGCTAATACTCCTAATATTATAGGAACAATAATAAAGATGGCTGACATTATTTTTTTACTCTTTATTTTAAAGGTTTGTTTTATTGATTGACTAAAATAATATATTAATATAATAAGAAGAAATATGACAGGGAAAAATTTTACAGAAACCAAAATATTTTCTAAACGATCAAGAAAACCAAATAATTTTACTTTTTTAATTGATGAATATGCGGGGCATTCATATAAAACCATTAAATTTGTTCCAAATATTAAAGTAGGAAATAAAACTGTTAAAACATTAAAAAAAATTGATATTAAATAACCTATAACCATCGATTTGCCAACTTTATTTGGATTACTAACTTTAGTGATTGGAATTATTAATATGAAAATCAATAGTGACGAAGTATAAATGAAAAATAGTATAATGGATTTTATTATAGTAAGTGTTCCCGCTTCGAGTAAAGGAAAGGTGTTAGATATTTCTAATTGAGGGAAAAGGCCTACTATAATGATAATATACATTATTATGGTTATAACAAAAAATATTTGAATTACTCGAGCTATTGTTTCAAAACCACAAAAAATTGCTTGAATTATCACCAAGGTTATTAAAATAATTATAGCAAGAATAGGAGTTTCTACCGAAAATTGTGATACAAAAAAATTACTTATAATCCCTAGGGCCTTTACGGAAAAGTAAAGAATAAAAGCAAGGATAATAAAGTTAATAATATTTCCAATTATTTTTCCGAAAATTTTCATATTTAGTTCGGTTATTGATAATTCTCCCTTTTTATTATTAATATATATTATTAATAATAATGGTAGTAATCCTAGAACTCCTCCTATTAAAGCAGCTAGCCAGGAAAAGTTTTTCCCTGATTCCATAAGGACCCTAGTACAAAGTCCAATTGCAGTTACATGCGCTAAGAAAAATGTAATAGTAATAATTTGAAAGTTACCAATTTTATTTTCAGAAGTCATAATATCAGTCCTTATCTTTTAAAACACGAATAATTGTTCCTTCTTCAGGAAGCTCGTAGTTTACATCTACTGTTATTCCCATGTTTTCAAAAATATTATCCCAATTTTTTTTAACCTTATGCCAAGTTTTATATTCTTTTTTATGTACCTGTTGCCCGAATCCAAATATATCACTTTTATATTTTTGTTGAACCGAGGTAATAGTATCTTCTATTAATTTTTTTACATATGAATTTGTATCTTCTCTTATTTTTTCTATCACTTTTTCATCATTTAAATCAATTGGACAGTTCACCTCACCAATAAGCCCATAGCCTTTTACTTTTACAGATCCACTTGCTTTTTCATCTTTAATTTTTGTTTTAATGCTACTAGTAGAACTTAAAATTTCTACCGCAATATATTTATCCTTATCACATGGAATGTTTATAATAGCAGTATCTATTTTATTTGTTATAAAATTATAGCCATAACTCTCATCCTCAGTTAACCATCCTAACAATTTATCATTTTTAAAAACCCCAATATTACCTAAATATATTATTGCATCTATATTAGTCTTTTTTAAATCATCAATATTTTCCCCTTGTTTTACATCTCCTTTAATATAAAGTCCATTTACTACATTTTCCAGGCCCTCCTCCATATAATTGTGTAAAAAATCTGTATATGTAATTATTTGATTTTTACCAAGTATTTCAGAAGAAATTTCAATATAATCTTCAATTGCATTTGAAGAAAAAGCTTTTAAAGGAGTGACAACTTTTAAAATATCGCTGGCTTTTGTATCTTTTGATACAAATATATAAAACTCCGCTCTGAATTCCGTTTCTCTAATAGGATAATCAATTAATTCTTGTATACTTTTTCTTGCAATTTTCTCATCTATTATAAAAATTTTAATATGAGAAATATATAATCTTTTAGGTGATCGTAATGTTATTTTTCTTAAAGCCTCATAAAATGTTTTTCCTGTGGCTTCTAAAACATAAGACATCTCTTGAGATAATTGATCTTGACCTATACTTTTTTGTATCCTCATAATTTGAGCTGAAATTTTTATATCATTATCTACTTCTTCTACAGCAAATCCAGTGACAATAGCAAGATCATTTATTTCTCTATAATTCCAGCAACCACTTAAAATAGGAATAAAAAATACTAAAATTAATAATTTTTTCACTTTTTATCAACCACCTTTAATCTTTCTGGATTTCTATCACTTATTAAACTAGGTCTTTTAATTAATTTTTTTCTAGAAAATCTTGCGATTAAATTTTTTTGATCACTAGCACTAAAAGGAGCAACTCCTCTTAGATAGGGAAAACCAGAAGTTTTTGTATTCGCTAAATGTAAAACAAAACTTAATGATCCTATAATTAATCCAATATTTCCAAAAATTACTGCGATGACCATAAAAAACAATCTCCATAATTTCGCAGCATTAGAAAATTCTTTTGATGGTAAACAAAGAGCTGATACTGATGTTATTGCGACAACAATCACAGTGATAGGAGAAGCTATACCAGCTTGAATAGCGGCTTCTCCTAAAATTAACGCTCCTACTATTGAAATAGCAGATCCCATCGCATTAGGGAGCCTTATGTCAGCTTCACTTAATATATCAAAAGCTAAAGACATAATTAAAACTTCAATCATTATAGGGAAAGGAACTCCTTCTCGTTGTGTTTTAAAGTTTATAAGTAAATCAGCTGGTATTGCTTCATGATTATGGGTTAAGACAGAAATGTAATAAGCAGGTAAAAAAACCACAATAATAAACGCAATAAATCTGGTTATTCTAATCCATGTTGCATTTATTGGTTTATCATAATTATCCTCTGCTGCTTGAATAAAATCAATAAAAAAAGCTGGTACTATTAAAACAAAAGGACTATTATCAACTAATATAATTAATTTACCATCTAACAATGTTATTGCGGCTATATCTGGCCTTTCAGTACGAATTGTAGTCGGAAATAACGTAACTGATTGCTTATCAATAAATTCAACTATGTATGCTGAATCAAAAATACCATCAATATCTATTTGTTCCAATTTTTTTTTAATTCTATTTACTAATTTCATTTCAATTATATCTTCAATGTAGAGTAATCCTACTTTTGTTTTAGTTCTTCTCCCAATATTTAAGTTTTCAGTTCTCATTTTTTTATCTTTAATTCTTTTGCGAATCAACCCAAGATTCTTATTAAAATCTTCTACAAAAGCTTCTTTTGGACCTTTAACGGTAACTTCAGTAGTAGGTTCGTTTATTGCTCTGCTTAAAACTAGTTTAGTATCCGCAGCTAATGCATAATCAATGTTATTTATTAGAATAATTGTATTGCCAGAAAAAAGATTGTAAATAACATTTTCAAGTTTATCTATTTTTTGATTTTGGACTAAGACTAAATCGGATATTAAATCAACTATTTTATTTGCTCTTAAAACAATATGTTCTTTAAAGGTATTAATAATTGGGTTAAGTACAATTTCATTTATTTTTCTTCCGTCACAAAGAGAATCGCTATATAAAATACAAATATTATTCTTTATATTTTTTAATTGGATTCTTTTTTCTTTTATATCGGGGTCATTATTTATTATTTTTTTAATATAATTAATATTTTTTTCTAAATTACTAGTTAATTTTTCCATAATATTTTCTCATCCCTAAAAATATTTTTCCCATAAAATAAAGGAAATATGCAAAGAATAAAAAAAGTGGCTTGTTATTTTTAAATAAAGAATATATAATGAAGTTAGTAAAGGTAAAGAATATAATTTTATCCATATATTGTTAAATAAAAATATATTTCGTTTCTTTTTTTTACTCTCTAAAAACGAACGAATGATTGTAAAGAGTACGAACTAATGTTTGACTACAAAAGTATATGATGTTACAATTACCTTACCATAATAAAACAAAGGAGTGTGCAGTATGTTAGAAACTGTAATCAAAAGATCAGGGAAAAAACAAAAATTTCAAAGGGAGAAAATAGAAAATGCTATTTACAAAGCAATCATTAATTGTCGTGATGAGATAACTGATGAAAAAGCAAAAGAATTAAGTATTTTGGCGACTAATGTTGTTTTGTTTAAGTTAAAGGAAATATGTAATGGCGTTGTTCATCTTGAACAAATTCAAGATAAAGTAGAAGAAACTTTAATGAATTTGGGATTAACTGATGTAGCAAGGGCTTACATTAGATATCGTTATCAACATGAACAATTAAGAGAAGATAAAACTACTAAGATAAGTGTTGAAAAAATGATGAGTGATTATATTAAACAAGATGACTGGCGGGTTAATGAAAACTCTAATATGGATTATTCTCTACAAGGATTAAACAATTATATTGTTAGTGATATTACAAAAAGTTTTTGGCTTAATCATGTTTTTTCTACTGAGCAAAGAAATGCTCATGAAAGTGGTGAACTTCATATTCATGATCTAGGATTACTTTCTACATATTGTTGTGGTTGGGACCTTGAACAATTACTTATGGAAGGTTTTACAGGAGTAAAAAACAAGATTCAAAGTAAACCACCAAAACATTTGAAAACGGCTTTGGGTCAACTTGTTAATTTCTTTTTTACACTTCAAGGAGAAGCTGCTGGAGCGCAAGCTGTATCTAGTTTTGATACTTATTTGGCTCCCTTTATTAGATATGATAAATTGGGTTACAAAGAAGTAAAACAATGTATGCAAGAATTCTTATTTAATTTAAGTGTCCCTACAAGAGTGGGATTTCAAACACCATTTACTAATATAACTTTAGATTTAGTTGTAAGTCCTATATTAAAAGATAAACCGGTAATTATTGGTGGGAAATTAATGGAAGAAAAATATGGTGAATTTCAAGAAGAAATGAATATGTTTAATAAAGCTTATTGTGAAGTTATGATGGAAGGTGATGCTTCTGGTCGTATTTTTACCTTTCCAATACCTACATATAATATTACAAAAGATTTTGATTGGGATAATGAAGTCGTTTCCGATATTATGAAAATGACTAGTAAATATGGCGTGCCTTATTTTTCAAATTATATAAATAGTGATATGAAGCCAGAAGATGCTAGAAGTATGTGTTGCCGATTGCGTTTAGACAACAGAGAACTTAGAAAAAGAGGCGGTGGTTTATTTGGAGCTAATCCCCTTACTGGTAGTATTGGTGTAGTTACTATTAATTTACCAAGATTAGGTTATCTACATCATAATGAGAAAGATTTTAAGGATAATTTAAAAAGATTAATGGATGTGGCTAAAGGTATTTTAGAAACCAGAAGAAAATTAATAGAAAAGAATACAAGAGATGGTTTATATCCATATAGTAAACATTATTTAAGAAATGTATATGAAAGATTTGGTGAATACTGGAAGAATCATTTTAATACCATTGGTATTAATGGTATGAACGAATGTATTAGAAATTTCTATAATGATAAGGAAAATATAACTACTAAAAAAGGCCAAGATTTTGCGAATAAAATATTAGATTTTATGAGGGATATTATTAAAAAGTATCAAGCTAATGGTGATTTATATAACTTAGAAGCAACCCCAGCTGAAGGAACTGCATATCGTTTAGCTAGAATTGATAAGGCCGAATATCCAGATATTATCGCAGCCGGTGATAAAGAACCATATTATACTAATAGTTCCCAACTTCCAGTAGGACACACTGAAGATTTATTTGAAGCATTAAACCTTCAAGATTCTCTTCAGATAAAATATACTGGAGGAACTGTTTTCCATGCCTTTTTAGGAGAAAGGATATCAGATCCTGATGTAACAAAAAACTTAATAAAAAATATTTTTGAAAGTTATCAATTACCATATCTATCAATTACTCCTACATTTTCTGTTTGTAATGAGCATGGTTATTTAGTAGGAGAACAGTTTAAATGTCCAAAATGTGGTGCCGATACAGAAGTATGGACAAGGGTAGTAGGTTTTTATCGTCCAGTTCAAAGTTTTAATAAAGGTAAAAAAGAAGAATTTAAAGACAGATTAGAATATGTTGTAGAATAGAGTGATATTATGATTAATGGTCTTAGAAAATTATCATTAATTGATTATCCTGGTAAAGTATCATTTGTAATATTTTTAGGAGGGTGCAATTTTAATTGCCCCTTCTGTCATAATAAAAGCATTGTTGAAAAGAATGCTGAAGAATATGATGAAGATACTGTTTTGGAAATGTTAAAAGCTAGAAAGAAATTAATTGATGGAGTTGTTATAACAGGAGGGGAGCCAACCATATATAGAGACAAACTTATTTCTTTAATCCAAAAAATAAAAAAATTAGGTTATTTAGTAAAACTAGATACCAATGGTTATAATCCTTCTTTGTTAAAAAAGTTATTAAAAGAGGAATTACTTGATTATATTGCGATGGATATTAAGGGAACTTTTTCAGAATATGAATCTATAGTAAGAATTCCTGTTAATATAGGTAAAATAAAAGAAAGTATTAACTTAATAGAAAACTCTAATATAGAATATGAATTTAGGACGACAGTATATAAAGAAGCTCATTCTGAAGATGATATAAAAGAAATAATGTCATATGTAAAGGATACCTCTAAATTAATACTACAATCGTATCGTTATTCCAAAGAACAAATTGAAGATATAGAATATACATCATATTCAGAAGAAGAACTTATTGAAATAAAAAATAAATATGATCTTTTAGTAAGGGTTTAGGTGAATGTTTATGTTTGTGAAAAAAACTGATAGAAAATTATATATTGATTTTGATGGTGTTATTGTTGATACTATTACTAAGCCATATCAATATTTTAATGAAAATAATATGAATTCAGAAGAAGTAACTGAATACTATAAAAATTTAGATTGGAATATCTTTCTAAAGGAATCTCCTTCAGTACCAGAATCAATTGAGACGCTTAATGAAATAGTAGAAAATAATATATATGAAGTAAATATTTTGACTCATGTTACCTCGTTAAATGAATTAGAAGAAAAAATTAACTTTCTTACTTCTAATATAAAGAATTGTCAAAATGTAAATATTATAGGAGTGCCTAAAAAGATTTCTAAATTTGATATGGTTGATCCTAAAAATAATATATTAGTAGATGATTATTCTGGTAATTTAATAGAATGGGAAGTTCATGGTGGAATAGGAATTAAGTTTTCTAACAAAAAGAACGATAAATTTTATACCATTAACTCTTTAAGAAAATTAATAACTGATAAAGCTGTTATAAAGTATTGTGAAAATAAAATAAAAGTCGAATGACTTTTTTTATTTTAAAAATACTTGCTTATTTTTAAAAATAAGGTTACTATTTAAAAGTTGAACTATTTAGGAGTTGTTAGAAATGGAAAAGAAAAAAATAATAAATGTGGCGGTGGTAGCGCATGTTGATACTGGGAAATCTACTTTAGTTGATGCTTTATTAAATGCAGGGCATATTTTTAGAGAAAATGAAGAAGTGGTAGATTGTGTTATGGATAGTAATGAATTAGAAAGAGAAAGAGGCATTACTATTTATTCTAAAAATTGTGCTATAAACTATAAAGATTATAAAATTAATATTGTTGATACTCCTGGTCATACTGATTTTACATCAGAAGTGGAAAGAATTATTAGGACAGTGGATACTGTTATTTTATTAGTAGATGCTAGTGAAGGACCTATGCCTCAAACTAGAGTAGTATTACATAATGCATTAAACCATGGACTTCATCCTATCTTATTTATAAATAAGATAGATAAAAAAGATGCTAGAATTGATGAAGTTATTAATGATACTTTTGACTTATTTGTTGATTTAGATGCAGATGATGAGCAATTAGATTTTCCTATTATTTATGGTATAGCGAGGGATGGAATTGCTAAATTAAATTTAGATGATGAAAGTCATGATATTACTCCTTTATTAGAATTGTTAATTAATCATGTAAAAGCATATGAAGGAGATATTAATGCTCCATTACAACTTCAAATATCACAACTTGGTTATGATAATTATATAGGAAGGCTTGGAACTGGTAGAATATCAAGGGGTAAAATAAAAGTTAATCAAATGGTTGCCTTATCAAAAAGAGATGGTAGTGTTGTCAATACTAGAATTACTAGAGTTTTTGTTAATGAAGGTATAAAAAGGATAGAAGTAGAAGAAGCTTATTATGGAGATATTGTTACTATTGCGGGAATTTCTGATATATCTATTGGTGAAACTATATGTGATTCTAATCATATTGAACCATTAAAAATGATTGAAATAGAGGAACCTACTTTATCAATGAATTTTTATGTTAATAATTCCCCGTTTTCGGGTAAAAGTGGAAAATGCGTTACTAATAGACAAATAAAAGAAAGACTAGATCGTGAGTTAGAGACTAATGTTGGTTTAAAAGTAGAATCTATTCCTAATGTTGAAGGATATAAAGTATCAGGAAGAGGAGAATTACATTTATCAATATTACTGGAAAAAATGCGTCGCGAAGGATATGAACTTGGTGTCTCTAAACCAGTAGTATTATTGAAAAAAGAAAGAGATCAATTGTTAGAACCATATGAAAAAGTTATTATCAATTTACCAGATGAATACGCTGGTACTATAATTAACGATATTAATGAGAAGAAAGGTATACTTCAGTTGATGGAATCATCAACTGGCTATACTAGATTAGAATTTTTAGCATCTACTAGAGGATTAATAGGTTATCGTAGTGAATTTATCAACAATACTAGAGGAGAAGGTACATTGGTTAGAAGCTTTGATTCTTATAAACCTTATTGTGGTAATCTTCGTACTAGAAAAAGTGGAGTATTAATAAGTGCTGAAACAAATAAAACAATGGCTTATTCTTTATGGAAATTAGGAGAAAGAGGAAGATTATTAGTTAACCCTGCAACTGATGTATATGAAGGAATGATTGTAGGGATTAATAATAGAGCTAATGATTTAAACGTAAATCCATGTAAAAACAAAAATTTAACTAACACTAGATCATCTGGTAAAGAGAAAGCTGTTGTATTAGAACCAATTAAAATATTTTCTTTGGAAGAAGCATTAGAATTTATTGAAGAGGATGAATTAGTGGAGATAACTCCGACAGCTATTAGATTAAGAAAGAAAATATTAAGTCAAAAAGAAAGATATCGTAATAATCCTAATAAAGAAGACTAAGTTTTTAGTCTTTTTTTGTTTATAAAAAAATATTATTATATTGTGTATAGATTTATTGACTTGTATCAAGCAAAATGATACGATTATATCATCGACCGAGCGGTCGGTCAACAAAGAAAGGGTGATAAAATGAGTAAAATATCAAGTCTTAGTGTTAAAAGACCCGTTACTATTTTAATGGGGATATTAATTGTTGTTATATTAGGAATTATTTCTTTAATTAATTTAAAAACAGATTTATTTCCTAGTGTTAATTTACCTTATGCAATAGTTTCTACAACCTATATAGGATCTTCTCCAGAAGAAATAGAAACTACTGTAACTAAGCCAATAGAAAGTTCTATGGCTACTATAAGTAATATAAAAAATATTAGTTCTGTATCTAGAGAAAATGTCTCTATGGTTATTTTAGAATTTAGTGAAGAAACTAATATGGATTCAGCTATGGTAGAAATGAGAGAAAAATTAGATTTAGTAAAATCTTATATGCCAGATGATGTGTCTAATCCAATGATTATGAAAATTAATCCCGATATGATGCCTATTATGGAATTTTCTGTATCATTTAAA
>JBBAEV010000008.1:0-32791 GCA_041655735.1 Bacilli bacterium
ATAGTATAGTTTTATTTGATGAAATTGAAAAGGCACATAGTGATGTCTTTAATATATTACTTCAAATACTAGATGATGGTAGAATTACTGATAGTGGTGGTCGCATGGTTGATTTTAAAAATACTATTATTATAATGACCTCTAATTTAGGCAGTGAATATATCTTAGAAAATAATAAAGATAGTGAAATTCTTATTATGAAAGAATTAAAAAATACTTTTCGTCCTGAGTTTTTAAATAGAATTGATGAAATAGTAATATTTAATTCTTTGGATAAAAATATAATTATTAAAATATTAGATAAATTAATACTAGAAATAGAAGAAAGATTATCTAATCTCAATATACATATTAAATTAACTAACAAGGCTAAAAATTTTATTATTGAAAATGGATATGATTCTATCTATGGTGCAAGACCATTAAAAAGATATTTAAGTCATAATTTAGAAACATTACTCGCAAGAGAATTATTAGAGGGGAATATAAAAAATAATAATAACTTGTTAGTAGATATTAAAAATAATAAGTTGATAATAAAGAATGAGGAATAATTCCTCATTTTTTATTTGTTTTATTCATATTATAAAATGAATTGGAGGTCAATATGAATAAAATAAAAATAGGTATTCCCAGAGCGGGTCTTTATTATAAATATGGGAAACTATGGGAAACTTTTTTTAATGAACTTGATTGCGAAATTATATTAAGTCCTGAAACTAATAAAGAAATATTAACCAATGGTATTAATTATTCCATTGATGAAAGTTGTTTATCTTCTAAAATATATATGGGGCATATTAATTATTTAAAAGATAAAGTAGATTATATTTTAGTACCACGTATTGTTTGTTTTGGAAAAGATGAAGATGTTTGTGTAAAATTCAATGCTTTATATGATATTGTAAGGAATACCTTTAATAATATAAATATAATAAATTATAATATTGATATAAAAAAGGGAGAAAGAGAATTATCTGCCTTTTTAAAGATGGGTAAAGTTATTAATAAAGGTTATTTTCTTTCTTTAAAAGCTTATATAAAAGGTAAACATGCTCAAAAACAATATAATAAAAAGTTAAATAAAAAACAAGAAGAACTAATAAAAAATAGTAAACAATCAAAAATACTAATTATATCTCATGGTTATAATATTCATGACAAATTAATAGGCTATCCCTTAATAAAATATTTGAAAGAATTAAATGTATTACCTGTTTATAGTGATATAGTAACTGATAAAAGTATTAAAAAAAGATCAAAGAAAATATCTAAAAGCCTTTATTGGACCTATAATAAAGAATTGATAGGTACAATTGATTATTATAAAAATATTATTGATGGTTTAATATTCGTGAGTACTTTTCCTTGCGGCCCTGATTCTTTAGTAAATGAATTATGTATAAGAATGATAAAAGATATTCCCAAGGCAGTAATTATTATTGATGAATTAGAAGGAGAAGCTGGACTTCATACAAGGCTTGAAAGCTTTATTGATATTATAAAGAATAAAAAGGGATTAATATGAAGAAAAAAATAAGCTTTCCACATATGGGGAATTACTATATTCCATTGAAATATTTATTAACTCATATAACAAAATATGAAGTTATGGAAGCTCCGCCTATAACTAAAAGAACTTTGGAAATAGGTTCTAAACATAGTCCTGATTTTGTATGTATTCCTTTTAAATATAATTTGGGTAATTTTATTGAATGCTTAGAAAAAGGAGCCAATATTTTAGTACAAGCTGGTGGAGGCTGTCGTTATGGTTATTATGCTGAAGTTCAACAACAAATTCTTAAAGACCTAGGTTACGAATTTGAGTTTATTAATATTTTGAGTATTAGAAAAAAAGGTATTATTCCTTTTTATAGAGAATTAAAAAAAATTAGTAAAGGCGTTTTCTTTCTAAAAAAAATATATTATTTATTACTTACTATTAAGATGGTTAGTATTTTAGATGACATTGAAAAATATATTAGAAAAAATATTGGCTTTGAAGAAACAGAAGGTAGTTTTGATAAAATACACAAAGAATTTCTTGATGGACTAAAAGACATAAAAAACTTTAGACATTTAAATAAAACAAAAAAAGCATATGAAAGAAAGTTTAGAACTATAAAAATAAATAAACCTTCTAATTGCTTGAAAGTAGGTATAATAGGAGAATTATATACTATCATGGAACCTTCTAGTAATTATTATTTAGAAAAAGAATTAGCAAAAAATAATATTGAAATTACTAGATTTACTACTCTTACCTATCTTTTATTTAAGAAAAAAAGATATGAAAAAAAACATATAAAACAAGCTGGCAAATATTTAAAATACCATATTGGAGCAGATGGTACAGAAAGTGTTTCTATTGCGAAAAGATTAGCAGAGTTAAAATATGATGGTATTATCCATGCTAAGCCGTTTGGTTGTATGCCAGAAGTAAACGCTATGCCGATTCTTCAAAATATTAGCAATAATTATAAAATACCTATTTTATATTTTAGTTTTGATTCACAAACCTCAGAAACAGGTATTAAAACAAGATTAGAAGCATTTTATGATATGCTTTTAATGCGAAAGGAGAAAAGTAATGAGTAAATATTCTTTAGGCATAGATGTTGGTTCTATTTCTACTAAAGGATTAATAATAGATGGAAATAATAATATAATAGCGGAAGAATATATATGGACTGAAGGTAATCCTATTAAAGCTACTAAAATATTAATAGAAAAGTTAAAACAACAAATAGAAAATAAAAACATTCATGTTGATTATATAGGAGTAACAGGATCTGCGCGAAAGATAATAGGTGTTATATTAGATGCTAGTATAGTAAAAAATGAAATAACAGCTCATGCAATTGGAACATTGTCTTTATATCCTGATGTTAGAACTATTTTAGAAATAGGAGGACAGGACTCTAAAATAATATTAATTGAAAATGGTATAGTAGTTGATTATGCGATGAATACTTTATGTGCCGCTGGTACTGGTGCTTTTTTATCTTCACAGGCTCAAAGATTAGGAATACCAGTAGAACAATTTGGGAAGTGGGCTAAAAAATCTAATAATCCTACTAAAATTGCCGCACGTTGTACAGTTTTTGCAGAGTCTGATTTAGTACATAAAGCTCAAATGGGTTATCATAAAGAAGATATAATTGCAGGTCTTTGTCAGGCAGTAGTAACTAATTATTTAAATAATGTAGGGAAAGGAAAAAATATAAAACCCTCCATTGTGTTTCAAGGAGGAGTTAGTAAAAATAATGGCGTTGTTGAAGCATTCAAAAATGTGTTAGGTTATGAAATTAATGTTCCTAAATATAGTCATTTGATGGGAGCATTAGGAATAGCTATTATGGCAAGGAAGACAAATAATAATAAATTATATAATTTAAATATAGAAAATATTCAATTTAAAACAAATAATTTAGAGTGTAAGAATTGTGTTAATCATTGTGAAGTTATATGTGTCTATAAAGATGATATTCTTTTAGATAAATGGGGAAATAGGTGTGATAACTGTTCGGTGTAAAGAAGTGTATAATTTTACAAATTAACATACCGTTATTATTATTTTATGATAATATAATAATGTGGGGGGTGATATCATACTTCACATGCTAAAAAAATAAAACAAAGATTGAAAATATTAAGAAATAATAAATAATTTACTTTAATAGAATTACTCGCGGTAATAGTAGTACTGTATTATATTTTAAATATAAGAGGTGTAAGTAAATGGAAAAAAGAAATAATAAAGGTTTTACTTTAATAGAATTACTCGCGGTAATAGTAGTACTAGCTATAATATTAATAATAGCGGTACCAGCAATAGGAAAGGTAATAGAAAATGCAAAAAATGATGCTTATTTAAGTGATGAAAAGATGATGGAAAAAGCAGCTCAAACATATATAATAAAGAATCTAACACTATTACCATCAGAAATAGGGGAAAAGAGTACAATATTGCTTTCTGACTTAGTAGAAGCAAACGCGATAGATGAAATAAAAGATCCCAAAGATAAAAGTAATACTTGTAATGGGTATGTAGAAATAGAAAAGATAAGTGATAAGAAATATGATTATAATGCCTATTTAAAATGTGGAGACAATTATGAAACAGAAGGATTAGTAGAAGGAGTAATCTCAACAGTACCAAAAGTAACAGATAATAATCCTGGAGAATTATCTGGAGATGGTACAGAGGCATCCCCATATTTAATAGAAAGTATAGAAGACTTAGTTGCATTTGGACAAGCCATAGATGAAGAACTTGCCTCTTCTACTGCATATATAAAGTTAAATGTTAATTTAGATTTTAATGATGATAATTCATATGTCGATCCCAATGTAACTACATATGAAGATATTAATGGAAATAATAGTATAGAAGGATTAAAAACAGAATTAACTACTGGAGCCGGTTTTAATCCTATAGGTTTTTTTAGTGAAGATAGTTCCACATTTATTCCTTTTACTGGTACATTTTTAGGGAATAACAAAGTAATAAAAAACTTATATATAAATCGACCCGAAAATGATAATATTGGACTTTTTTCGAGTATAGAAAATGGAACAGTAACAGATTTAAGTCTTATTGATATTGATGTAACAGGAGGATATTGGTATGTCGGCGGCTTAGTAGGGCTTTTTGCAGATGCTTCTACCATAACAAATAGTTATGCCACAGGAAATGTAACAGGAGTTGGCGTTGTCGGTGGATTAGTAGGGCTTTTTGCAGATGCTTCTACCATAACAAATAGTTATGCCACAGGAAATGTAACAGGAAAAAGGGGTGGTGTCGGTGGCTTAGTAGGACGTTCAGAAGGTTCTACCATAACAAATAGTTATGCCACAGGAAATGTAACAGGAGAAAGGGATGTCGGCGGCTTAGTAGGACGTTCAGAAGGTTCTACCATAACAAATAGTTATGCCACAGGAAATGTAACAGGAGAAAGGGGTGTCGGTGGCTTAGTAGGACGTTCAGAAGGTTCTACCATAACAAATAGCTATGCCACAGGAAATGTAACAGGAGATTGGGATGTCGGCGGATTAGTAGGAGATAACGATGGTACTTTAAATAATTCATATCGTTATGAGAATCAAGAGTGTACTGGTTGTAATGAATTAGGAGATACAGTAACAGTAACCGCAGCTAATTTAGCATCCGCTACTTGGCATGAAAATATATTAGAATGGAACCAACAAGATGATATACAATGGAGTTTAACTAATGGAAAATATCCATTGTTATATAAAAAAGATACTACAACATTATTAGGGGGACAAACATTAATTAATACACCATAAAAGCTATCAATTTGATAGCTTTTCTTTTTTACAATTTAAACAAAATCCCCGATGAACACATATGTAACTATTACATGTTGGACATTTCCATTTTTCTTTTATTATAAACTTTCTTATACCATTTTTATTAATATAATTTAAATTTTCAATCATACTCATATTATATTTAGTACGATATCTTTTATCTAATTGTTTTAATCTATAACATGGGTAATCTTTACAATTAAAACAATATTTATTTATCACAATTTTTTATTCTACAATTTACACAATATCTTATATTACTATTATTACATCCATTACATCTATTCTTTTCCCTTAAATAACCTAAACATAAAGCACAATTCATCCCGCAAGGGGTAATCAAACTACTTTTCATACTAATTACCTAATATCTTATCAGTGTTTTTGAAATTAAATTTAGCTACTTCCTTTAATTTATCTATACCATATTTTTCTACTATTTCTTTTCCTATTTTATCTACCATATCCCCAGCGCCTTTAGGAAGAGGCATATGTAAAGAATCACTTAATTTATTTAATTCTTTAATGAAGATGTATCTACTTATTAAAGAGGCGCATGCAACTGCTAGATTTTTATCTTCAGCTTTGGTTAAAAAAGTAATGTTTTTAACAACGGTTTTTGAATCATTTAAATATTCATAATATTTTCTTTCGTGAGCAAATTGATCAACAATAATATAGTCATAATTATATTTGTTATCTTTGATTAAATCAAACAAAACTTTGTTATGCAAAACGGCTTTTATTTTGTTCATATTGAATTCTTTATTATATTTTTCGTTATATTCTTTATTAGATATAATAATACTAGAATATGGAATCTTTTTTATTATTTCAGGAACTATTTTTAATATTTTATCATCAGTTAATTTTTTAGAATCTTTGGCTCCTAACTGTTCTAAAAAGATAATATCATCTTTATTAACATAAGCACTACTTACAACAATAGGACCAAAATAATCACCTGTTCCAACTTCGTCAGAACAAACTGCATTTACATAGTAATAATCTTCATATTCTTTTTCTAATTCTTTTCCTATTTCTTCAAGCATAGTACCATTCATTTCTTTCCACATTTTTGCATCAATATCGGCACTAGTGCCTTGAAACATAGCTTTTCCTGATTGATATAAAGTAATGACGGTATCTCCTTCTTGAGCTTGAAATAATGCATACGGCGGTGTTTTTTCTCTTTTTTTATCTGCATAATATTTAATCATTTGATCCATAGTATCTTTATTTACTTTTATTACTTCGGTCATAACTTATCCTCCTAAAATAATTTTAACATATTTTGACTTTTTTTCACATAATAAGTTATAATAGATGTATTATGACAATGGGAGGTATATATGAATATAGTTGATGTGATTATTTTATTAATATTAGGATTAGGAGTAGCAATTGGCTTTAAAAGAGGTTTTATAAAACAAACAACAATGTTTATAGGGTTTATTTTGGTGTTTATCATAGCTTATTTATTAAAAAATCCAGTCGCAATGTTCATGTATGAACATTTACCTTTTTTTACATTTGATGGTTTTTTTAAAGGAGTTACTGTATTAAACATATTACTATATGAAGTAATAGCTTTTGTCCTAGTTTTATCTCTTTTAAAGATATTACTAAAAATACTTTCTTTTGTGACAGGGTTAATTGAAAAAATACTAAAATTTACTATTGTATTAGGAATTCCTTCAAAAATATTAGGGGCAATAGTTGGGTTAATTCAATCCTTTATAATAGTATTTATAGTAATATTTTTCTTAAAACAACCAATGTTTGAAATAAAAATGCTTAATGATTCAAGCTTAGCTAATAATATTATTAATGACACTCCAATATTAAAAGGTGTATTTAATGATACAATAGCAGTATTTGATGAAATATATGAATTGAAAGATAAATTTAAAAATGAACCAGATACTAATAAAATAAATAAGGAAGCCTTAGATGTAATGTTGAAATATGATGTAGTAAAAGTTTCATCTGTAGATAGATTAATAAAGAAAGATAAATTAAAAATTGATGGAATAGATATTATTCTTGATAAATATAGATAGGAGGATTATTATGAATATAATACACGCGACAGATAGTAATTTTGATGATAGCGTTAAAGAAGGGTTTGTTTTAGTTGATTTTTATGCTGGTTGGTGTGGACCTTGTAAGATGTTAGCACCTATATTAGAAGAATATGCAAATGAAACCAATGATGTTAAGGTTGTAAAGGTAAATGTTGAGGAAGCTCCCAATACAGCAAATAACTATCAAATAATGAGTATTCCAACGTTAGTTTTATTCAAAGATGGTAATATTGATTCGACGAAACAAGGATTTCAAACCAAGGACATGTTAAAAACATGGGTGGATGAAAGAAAATAAAAGATAATGTTAGATTTCAATACTAACATTATCTTTTTCTTTTATCTTTACATTTATAATTTCTAACTGATTTTTAATATTTTCTATTTTTTCTAAAGGAACAGCTATTTCATATGTTATTTTATTACTATATATTTTGCTTTTTACATGATTATTATTAATAATATGAAGAACTTTTTTTTCATTTTCATAATCAAAAGATATTTGTATTATTATTCCCTTTATTATTATTTTTAATTTTGTTTTTTGTAGAGCTTTTTTAATACTATTTGAATAGGCTCTTATTAACCCACCAGTTCCTAGTTTAATACCACCAAAATATCTTACTACTATACATAATATATTATTTAAATCATTGTTTTCTAATATATTTAATATTGGAATACCAGCAGTACCATTTGGCTCTCCATCATCAGAGGCCTTTTTAATATTATCTATTATATATCCATAACAATAATGATTGGCATTCTTATATTTCTTTTTAATTTCTTTTAATTTCTTTTTTACATTTTCTTCAGTTTGAACTCTATATAAAATAGTAATAAATTTAGATTTATCTATTATAATAGTGTTTTCAATATTATTTTCAATTGTTTTCATAAAACCACCTAATAACATTATATCATATTTGACAAGTAACTAGAAAAACTATATTATATAGAATATATGTTATCAATTAGGGGGTAGTATTAATGATAATGGTACAGCAATTACCAGGTTATAAAGAAATATTATCGCTTCATAACTCATTAGTGGATGAAAGATCTATAGCAAAGGAATTAGCAACAATAGTTATTTCAAAATATAAGGATTCATTTTGTCCAAGGGCAAGAAGCACAGTTTTTAATAATTGGTATAATTTATTTTTAAATATTACAAATAGTATTAAAACTAATAAAAAAAAGGAAGACATCAATAATACAAAAGAGCATTTAAAAGATATTATTTCATTAACAAATAGTTATGAACATTTAGGATTAATAACAGAAAAAATGTATGAAATAATTAATAGTAATGAAAATCATATTGGAATTAGTGTTGAGGAGTTATGTAAATCTACTAAGTCTCTTATTTATATTTATAATAGTTGGGGTGAAAAATTAAAAGAAACTCTTACTCCGATTTTAATAAAAACAATAGAAGGAAATCCACTAGAAGTTGAGAAATATATAGTAATATCGCATAAAATATATAAATCGATAAATAATCCTATGCTTTTAAAGGGTTTTAAATTTTCATCTTCTAATATGAAGAATAATATAAAAAAAGATATAATAGAAGATATAATAGAAGAACATTCTGATAGCAAAAGAAATGCAAGGATTGTTTCAGAGCTAATTAATCCGATTATGAAAGCAGCAGGTTATTTTGATAGTGAATTAGGAGTTGGTAATGTGTTAAAAAGATTATTTAAAACAAATAATGGAAGAAGCGAATAATTATTCGTTTTTTTAATCTCTATTAGGCTAATTATCTCACTAAAAAATTAATAGTTCATACAATACTATGAGAAGATATAACCCGCCTCGAATATGAAAGTGAGGGAAGTTAATGAATAGAAGTATACTAACAAAGAGAGAAAAAGAAGTTTTTGATGCTTTAGTATTAAATAAATCAACAAAGGATATAGCTTTAGAACTTGGCATAAGTGAAAAAACTGTTAGAAATCATGTGTCAAACGTAATGCAGAAGCTTGGGGTGAAAGGGCGTGCTCAAGCTGTAGTGGAACTCTTAAAACTGGGAGAAATATCATTATAAATAAGTCGCAAAACTATTAATGCGACTTTTTCATTTTTTTAATTATTATTTCATATTTATTATTATAGGAGGTAAGGAATGTTAAAAAAGATAACAATTAGAAAGATTGGTTTAACAACATTAACTTTAGCTTTGTTTTTTTTACTTTGTTTAATCCCAGATAGTAATAAAGATTCTTTAGAATTAAATCCTAAACAATATATTCAATATGTAAATAATGAAGTAGATAAACATGAAATATATTTGTTGGATAAGGATAGTTATGTGGCAAGAACTAAAATAGTTTTATCGGATCATTCAGAAAATATAGTAAAAAAAGCTAAGGAATTGTTAGAAGTATTAATTATTTCTGGTAAGGGAGAAAAAACTATCCCTAACGGTTTTAGAGCTATTTTACCAGTAGATGTAGAAATTTTAAATATAGAAATAGATGATAATATTATGATTGTTGATTTTAGTAAAGAGTTATTAGATATTAATAAAGAATATGAAGAAACAATGATTGAAGCTATTATTTATACTTTAACTAGTATTGATGGTATAGAAGGGGTTAAAATTTTAATAAATGGTAAACCTTTAGAGTATTTACCTCAAAATAATAAAAAGCTACCTGAATTATTAGATAGAAACCATGGTATTAATAAAGATTATAATATAACAACATATAATAATATAACTGCTACTACTATATATTATATTAACAAACATAATAATGAATATTATTATGTTCCAGTTACAAAATATTCTAATGATAATAGAGAAAAAATTAAAATAATTATTGATGAACTTTCTAGTGGGCCTATTTATGAATCAAATTTAATGAGTTTTTTAAATACAAATACAAAATTGTTGAATCATGAATTAAAAGATAAAGCTTTATCTTTAGAGTTTAATAATTATATATTATCTGATTTAGATGACAATAATATTTTAGAAGAAGTAATATATTCAATCTCTTTATCAGTAGCAGATGCTTATAACATTGAAGAAGTTATATTTTATGTAAACAAGGAGGAAGTTTATAAAAGTGTCTTAAAAGATATTGAATAATATAAATATATATAGTATAATCAATGTACATATTTTGTACATTGATTATTTTTATGTCCTGGTAGCTCAGCAGGATAGAGCAACGGCCTTCTAAGCCGTCGGTCGGGGGTTCGAATCCCTCCCAGGACGCCATTATGATATTTAAGACTATTTTAGTCTTTTTTATTTTTTAAAGGATTTTAACTTTCTTATTAGAAAATATAGGTAAGGAGGTGAAATATGTCTAAAAAGTATGTTTGTATTAAACAAGAAGATATTAAAGATTGTGGAGCCTGTTGTTTACTTAGTATAATAAAATATTATGGTGGTAATATACCTATAGAAAAACTAAAAGAAATGACTAAGACAACAAGATTAGGGACTACTGCTTTTAATATTACACTAGCGGCCAAAGAGATGAACTTTACTACTAAAGGCATGAAATGTAATATAAAAGATATAAAAAGCTCTATACTACCTTGTATTGCGCATGTTGTGATAGATAATAAGTATAAACACTATGTAGTAATTTATAAAGTAGATCATAAGAAAAAAACATTAATAATAGGGGATCCTAATAAAGGAATAGAAAAATATAGTTTTAATGAGTTTGAAAGAATATGGAGTAAGGTAATAATATTATTTTTTCCTAATAATAAAATACCAGTTATTAACCCTAAAGCTTCTTTAAGTAAATTTTTATTTAATTTAATAAAACCGTATAAAAAGATATTACTAAATATAATTATATTATCTTTTCTATATATGGTATTTAATATTATTATTTCATTTCATTTTAAGTTTATAGTAGATAATGTATTAGTAAATAATTCTAAAAGTAATTTATATATTATTAGTTTTATAATGTTTACTTTAATAATATTCAAAATAATAAGTAACTATTGTCGCAATAATTTACTAATATATGTGAATGAAAAAATCGATTTTTATATAATAAGAGATTGCTTTAGACATATAATATCACTTCCATATAGTTATTTTAAAAATAAAACAACAGGAGAAATAGTAACTAGAATAAATGATTTAGGGAACATTAGAGAAATGATATCAAGGGCGACTATTACAGTTTTTATAGACACAGTATTGGTTATAGGAGTTTTTATTATTTTTTTTACAATCAATGAATATTTAGCTTTAATATCATTTATTATATTTTTATGTTTTGTTTTAATATTTATTTTATTTAAAAACACAATAAAAAATAAAGTAATAAATATAAGAGAAAAAGAAGCTGAAGTAAATTCTTATTTAGTAGAATCAATAGAAGCAATGGAAACAATAAAAGGATTAGGGAAAGAAAATGAAGTTTCGGTAAATATGGAAGAAAAACATATTACTTATTTAAAAAATGTTTTTAAATTTTTAAAAACTAGTAATATTCAATTCTTTTTAAAAGAATTAACAACATATTTAGGAACATTCATCATTTTGTTTGTTGGGACAATGTTGGTGTTAGATGGGAAAATGACATTAGGGCAATTAATTACTTTTAATGCTTTACTTATGTATTTTTTAGAACCAATAAGGAATATTATTGATTTAGAATCAATAATAAGAGAGGCTATTGTTTCGATAAATAGAATTAGAAATTTATATGAAATTGATAGTGAAACCTTGGCTAGTAATTATAAAAACACTGATAATATAATAAAAGGTAATATTATTTTTAATGGATTGTCTTTTTCTTATAATAATTATGATATAGTGTTAAATAATATAAATTTTAGTATAAAATCAGGGGAAAAGATATTAATAACTGGTAAAAGTGGTAGTGGTAAATCTACCTTGTTAAAGCTTTTGATGAATTATTATAATATTGAAACAGATAAGATTATTATTGATGGCAAGGATATAAATGATTATAACTTAAAACAATATAGAGATAATATTTGTTTTATTTCGCAGAACGAGAGGTTATTTACAGATAGCATCTATAATAATATTACCTTTAATAGATTAGTTGATTATGATAAGTTTTTAACTATTACGTCTTTAACTAAGGTAAAAGATTTTATTAAAAAGGATAAATTAGGATATGATTTTCTAATAGAAGAAAATGGTTTTAATATTAGTGGTGGTCAAAAACAGAGAATTGTACTTGCTAGAGGCATATTAAAGAATGCCAATATTATACTTCTAGATGAGGCTTTAAGTGAAATAGATGGTAATTTGGAAAGAACAATATTAAAAAATCTTTTTAAATATTATGATGATAAAACCATTTTATTAGTATCCCATCGATTAGAAAATAGAGATTTATTTGATCATTTAATAACAATTAAAGATGGATTGATATGTTATGAATAATGATGAAAAAATAATGTATAATACTATGTATATTGAGAGAAAAAAAATAAAAAATGTATGGAGTTATATTATATTATTAGTATTTGTAATATTAATAACTGTGTCTATATTTTGTAAATACGAATTATTTTATATAAATAAGGGTATTATTACGAAAATAGACAATTCCTACTATATTAAGCTATATGCTAAAGAAGAAGATCTTTATAAAATAAATAATAATACATTATTTATAGATAATGTGAATTATAGTTATAAAATCAAAAAAATAAGTAATGATTATATATTGGATAATAATACCTTTATAAAATATAAAGAAGTATTATTGTCCTCAAATATAAAAAATAAATATTATATTAGTAATAATGTAATTGATATAAAAATTAAATATAAAAAAATAAAGCTAATTAAACATATTTATAATAATATGTTTGGAAAGGGGAATTAAATGAAAACATTAAGTGTTAGGGAATTAAAAAGTATAGAAGGGGGCATTAGCCATTGGGCAGTAGCTGGTATTATTGGAGGGATTATATTTATAATTGGAGTTATTGATGGTTTTATTAGACCATTAAAATGTCGTTAGAAAGGGGGATATATATGTATTATTTAAACAATTATGATTTGATTAAAATAGAAGGTGGTCTTAGTATAAGTGGTACTTTAATTAATTCTTTTAGTAGAGCTATTACTACTATTTTAGATCTAGGTAGAAGTTTAGGTACCGCTATTAGAAGAGTATATTCTAATAATTTCTGTAAATTATGATGACATTTATTACTGATAATAAGAAAGCCTTTTATATAATATTGGTTATTATACTATTTCCACTTCTTATTTTATTGTTTGAAATGTTTATAACTGTTTTGTTTGGTATAGGACAGTTTGTTGGGACTTATTTTAGAGTAATATATGAGCGAGTTATATGTTAAAGGAATGCATTGCATTCCTTTTTGGTTGAATATTATTGTATTTAATGATATAATTTTGAGTGAATGTTTAGGAAGGGAGGGATATTTTATGGCAAAAGCAACAGTTTCAGTTTCAGTTTCAGATGGTAACGTTGAAAAGGCAATTGGTAAATTAAAATTACAACTAGCCCGTGGTGGAACCCTTTCTAAAGTAAGAGATAGAAAGTTCTATGAAAGTAGACACAAAAAAAGAAAAAGACAGGCAGAAGAATCAAGAAGAAAAAGTAGAAAAAAGAATGCTGCTTAAAGGAGAATAAAAATGCCCTTATTAGATATATTGAATGAAGATATGAAAAGCGCTATGAGAAACGGTAATAAAGATAAACTTAATACTATTCGTATGGTAAAGTCAAGTGTTAAAAATGAAGAAATAAAACGAGGTAAAGCTTTAAATGACGAGGATATTGTTTCTATTATTATGAAAGAAGTAAAACAACGAAATGATGCGAACAAAGAGTTCAAAAAAGGTAATCGTATGGATTTGGTTGATAAAAACCAAAAGGAAATAGAATTACTTCAAATATATCTTCCTAAACAAATGACTGATGAGGAATTGGAATTGATTATTGAAGGCGCTTTACTAGAACTAAAAGAAGCAGGTACCCTTGATATTAGATCATTTATGAAAAAGGTTGTCCCTCTAGTAAAAGGGAAGGTTGATCTTTCAAAAGTAAATTTAATAATTAAAGAAAAGTTAAATAAAGCTTAAGAATCTCATAAGAGATTCTTTTTTTTAATACTATTTAATGGGTGATAATATGAATTATAAAAATATTATTGATAATTATTTTGATGAGAAAGAATTAAAATTAATTATATATGAGGACAAAATATATATTGATAATTATAAGGAGTTAAATAATTTTGACAGTAGTAAGATAGTTATTTCAGGGGAAAATAAAATTATTGAAATTAATGGTGATGATTTAATTATTTCTAGATTATTAAATAAAGAGTTATTAATTACAGGCAAAATATTAGAGATGGGTTTTAAAAAAAATGGAAAATAAAGAACTTTATAATATATTAAGTGATAATGTAACCATAAAAATTACTGGTAATAATGTCCATAATTTTATTTTTTATTTAATAAAGATGAAAATATATATTGATAATGTAAAATATAACTCTAATACGGAAGTCACCTTTATTACTACATTTGGAAATTATAAGAAAATATTAAGTTTAAAAAATATATACGATGTAAAAGTTGTTAGATTTCATGGTAAATTAAGAATAAAGGAAATATTTTATTTGAATAAAATATTATTTGTAGCGATTATATGTGGTTATATAATGTTAAATATTTTGGCAAATATAATATTTGATATTGAAGTTGTTCATAATAATGCTAAAATAAGGGAGGAATTAATAAAAGATCTAAGTGATTATAATATAAAACCATTAAAATTTAAAAAGGGTTTTCAAAAAATAGAAGAAATAGAAACAGAGCTTTTAAAAAAACATAAAGATAATATAGAATGGCTAGAAATAACAGAAGTGGGGACAAAATATATAGTTAGACTAGAGGAAAGAAAAAAAACATCTGCTAAACAGATTTATCCTTTTCAGGACATTATATCTAATAACAATGCGATTATAAAAAAAATATTTGCTGAACAAGGAGAAATATTAAAAAATGTAAATGATTATGTAAAAAAGGGAGATGTTTTAATCACTGGTATTTTAAAAAATGGTGAAAAAATAATGAGCAAAGTACCTGCTTTAGGAGAAGTTTATGGAGAAGTTTGGTATGAAGTAAAAGTAGAGGTGCCATTTCATTATATTGAAAGTTATGAAACTGGTAATTCTAATAAAGTTTTATGTCTTTATTTTTTGAATAAAAAATGGGAATTATTTAATGTAAAAAAATATAAGAAGAAAAAAACAGATGAAACAGTAATGGTTAATAACTTGTTATCGCCCTTTAAAATAACTTGGGAAAAACAAATCGAATTAGAAAATATTGATTTTTTTTATACTGAGGGGGAAGCAATAAGCAAGGCTTTAGAAATAGGAAGAAGAAAAATAGAAGGAAACTTTGACACTAAAGAGAAGATATTAAATGAAAAGGTTTTGAATTTTAATGTAAATGGTAGTAAAATGATAGTAGATATATTTTATGTAGTATATAAAAATATAGGAATGCCTAAAAAGATAGTAGAGGAAATAGAAATTGAAGAATAGTTGGTGTTAATATGGTAAAAGAAACGCTTACAAATATTTTTAAATATACCTGGCCGATGATGTTAATATTTTTATCCATTTTATTATCACTTAGATTGGCGTGGTTAATAAAGAACAAACAAAAGATAGTGCTATACAAAGAGTTAATAGGTTTATTTTTTGTAATATATATACTTTGTTTATTTCATATAGTATCATTTCAAGATGTTTCTTGGTCAACTCAAAATTATATTCCTTTTCGGGAAATATTAAGATATGAAGTTGGAACTGGCTTGTTTTTTAAAAATATTTTAGGTAATACAATATTATTTATTCCTTATGGTTTTTTTGCATCTTATTACTTAAAATTAGTAAAATTAAGGACAATTGTTGGCTTGACCATATTTACTTCTTTCATTATTGAATTTACGCAATCAAAAATAGGTAGAGTCTTTGATATTGATGATATTATCCTTAATGTAACAGGTGGTATAGTAGGCTTTCTTTTATATAAATTGTTAGATTATTTAAAAGATCATTTACCTAAAGTATTTAAGAAACACATGATCTTAAATATTATTATCATATTATTAATTATAATTTTTATTTTTTATTTAATAAATTTATATATATTTGAGGTGATATAAATGAATGAAGTTAATTTTTTTAACGAAAGTAAAATAAATATAAATGAATATATAAAAGAATTAAAAAAGATAATTATTTATGCGATTAATTATGAAAAAGAAAGTAATTTAGAGTTTGATGTTATTTTTGTAGATAATAAACATATAAGAGAATTGAATAAAAAATATCGCAATATTGATAAAGAGACTGATGTATTAAGTTTTGCCTTAGAAGATAATAAAAGAGTTGAAAAACAGGAAAATAGAATATTGGGGGATATTTATATTTCAGTTGAAAGGGCAAAGATTCAAGCCGATGAATATAATCATTCCTTACTTAGAGAGTTGTCATTTTTAATGATTCATGGCTTTTTACATTTATTAGGTTATAATCATGAAAGTAAAAAAGAAGAAAAAATAATGTTTAATAAACAGGAGTTGATTTTAAGTGAGTACGGAATTATACGATGAAAGAAAAAAAAGAGGTATTAAAAGACTAATAAATAGTTTTAAATATTCTATTGCAGGACTAAAACACGCATATACTAAAGAACAAAGTATGGCTATTCATATTATTATTGCATTATTAGTTATTGGAACTGGGTTTTTCTTTAAAATTGATAATACCGAATGGTTATTTGTGATATTGTTAATTGGGTTTGTGATAGCGACTGAACTTATTAATACCGCAATTGAAGCTACAGTTGATTTGTTATCACCAGGAAAAAATGGATTTGCAAAAATAGCGAAGGATACTGCAGCTGCTGCTGTCTTTGTATTATCATTGGTAGCTTTTGTTGGTGGATTAATAATTTTTATACCCAAAATAATAGAAAAGTTTTTTTAGGAGGTAAATATGAATTATAAAGAAGAATTAAAGATTTTATTAGAAAAGGCATATACACCATATTATAAATTTCCAGTATCTGCTATTTTAGTAACTAAGGATGGGAAAAAATATAAAGGTGTGAATGTAGAAGTTGCATCTCCTAATGCGGGAATTTGCGCTGAAAGGAATGCTTTAACTACTGCAATTACAGATGGTTATAAAAAGGGAGACTTTAAAGAACTTTATGTTATGACTAAAGGTAATGAAGTAACTTATCCTTGTTTTATATGTCGTCAAGCATTACTTGAATTTTTTGAAGATGATGTAAAAATAATTTTATTAAATGATAAAGGATTAGAAAAAGAAGTATTATTTAAAGATTTAGTTCCTTATTCTTTTTCTAATGATGATTTAAAATGAAATCTGGCTTTGTAGGTATAATAGGGCGTCCTAATGTAGGAAAATCAACATTATTAAATAGTATTATTGGTAAAAAGATTGCAATTGTTTCTAACAAATCACAAACTACTAGAAATAATATACAAGGAATATATAATGATAGAGAAACACAAATAATATTTTTAGATACTCCTGGTATTCATAAACCTCTTAATAAATTGGGTAGGTATTTAAATAAACAAGCATATATTTCATTAAATGATATTGATGTTGTTTTGTTTATGATAGATGCCAGTGAACATCTAGGTAAAGGAGATAAATTTGTATTAACTAAATTAAAAGAAATAACTACCCCTGTCATATTAGTTTTAAATAAAATAGACAAGCTTAA
Organism: Bacilli bacterium; assembly: GCA_041655735.1. Lineage (GTDB taxonomy): Bacteria > Bacillota_I > Bacilli_A > RF39 > UBA660 > JBBAEV01. Next base: position 18,220 of record JBBAEV010000008.1, read on the forward strand.
TAAAGAAGAAATTATTAAAAAAATAGAAGAATATAAAGATTTATATAATTTTGAAGAAATAATACCTATTTCAGCATTAAATAAAGATAATATTAATACTTTAATAAAATTAATTAAAAAGTTTTTAAAGGATAATACAAAATATTATCATAACAATGAAATAACTATTCAAAGCAGCGATTTTATTATAAGCGAATTAATTAGAGAAAAGGTATTGGAATTAACCGAGGAGGAAATACCTCATTCTATTGCGTGTATAGTAGAAAAAATAAAAGAAAAGAAAGATATAGTAGAGATAAATGCTGTAATAGTTGTAGAAAGAGATAGCCAAAAAAAGATAATTATTGGTAAACAAGGACAAATGATAAAAGAAATAGGAATTAAAGCTAGATTAGATATTGAAGATTTTTATAATAAAAAAGTGTATTTAGAGTTATTTGTTCAAGTTAAAAAGAATTGGCGTGATAAAGACAAATATTTAAATGAATTTGGATATAACATAAAATAAAAAAAAATTTGAGCTTATTGAATAAAATTAAAATATAAATCCCACTATATAAATGAAAGGTGGGATTTTATGAAAAAAATATTTTGGAATTTATTTAGAAAAACAGGTAAAATAAAATATTATTTACTCGCAAAGGAACTTGAAAGAAAGTAGTGGTATTGTGGAGATAAAAAAAGTAGAAGGTATAATTCTTAGTGAAAGAGATTACAGTGAATCTAGTAAGATTATTAATGTGTTTACTAAAGAATATGGCAAAATAGGTATTATGGCTAAAGGAGCTAAAAGGATAAAAAGCAATATAAGTGGTTCAACTAGAAAGTTCACATATGGTTTTTTTCATATATATTATAAAGAAGATAAACTTTCTACTTTAATTAGTGTTGATATAATTAATTCATTAAAAAATATTCAAAGAGATATCACAAAAATTAGTTATGTTACATTTATTTCTGAATTAATTGAACAAATAATAAAAGAAGAGTATTATGATGAAGATATATATAATACTTTTATTGAAGGTATAAAGAAAATTAATGAGGGTTTTGATCCAATGGTTATAACAAACATTATTGAACTTAAAATGCTTGATTATTTAGGAGTAAAACCAGTAATAGATGAATGTAGTATTTGTGGTAATAAGAGTGATATTGTTACTTTATCTAGCGATAAGGGAGGATATATTTGTAAGAGTTGTAGAGAAGATAGTGACGCTCTTGTTAGTGATAAAGCTATTAAACTAGTTAGAATGTTTTATTATGTTGATTTAAGCAAAATATCAAAATTAGATATTAGTGATTCTGTTAAAAAAGAGATAGATGATTTTATAAATCAATATTATGATAAATATACGGGATTATATTTAAAAAGTAAGAAATTTTTAGATAATTTGAAAAAAATAGGAATCTAGTGTTATAATAATATTAGAGGTGGGGTTTATGAATGGTAAAAAAGATGTGCAGTGTAATAATTGTTTAATCGAAATGGTATGGGATAGATATTTAGGAGTTTATAAATGTTCTATTTGTGGTAGACAGGTTTCAGAAGAAAGTGTAAAAAATAAAGATTACTCAAAAAAACACATACTTGTAAAGAAAAATAAAAAAGCCTTGTAGGACATAAGATAATATATTAAAATTATATATAATAAATACGATGATGGTGTGGAATACCGAAGTAATATAATAAAAAGAGATTCTTTTAGAATAAGTAGGGTGGAACCGCGGTAATTCGTCCCTATACTTGTTTTAATAGTTCTTTTATTTTAAGGAGGAAGTTATGAGTAATTTAACAATGGAAAAGTTAGTTAATTTATGTAAACAATATGGTTTTATATTTCAGGGTAGTGAAATATATGGAGGTCTTGCGAATACATGGGATTATGGGCCATTGGGAACAAGATTAAAAAATAATATTAAGGATGCATGGAGAAAACGATTTATTCAAGAAAGAAAAAATAGTTTTGAAACTGATACTACTATTTTAATGCATTCTAGAGTTTGGGAAGCAAGTGGTCATGTGGATTCATTTAATGATCCAAAATTTGATTGTAAAAATTGTAAAACTCGTTATAGAGCTGATAACTTTATTGAGGAATATTCACTAAATCATGATAGTGCTCAAAATATGGCTTTTGATGAAATGACAGAATATATTAAAAATAATAGTATGAAATGTCCAAAATGTGGTTCTTCTAATTTTACTGATGTAAGAGAATTTAAATTAATGTTTGAAACATATAGAGGTACAACTGAAGATAACAAAACAGTTATATATTTAAGACCAGAAAATGCACAAGGAGAATATGTTAATTATTTAAACGTATTAAGAAGTAGTAGAACAAAATTACCTTTTAGTATAGGTCAAATAGGTACTGTATTCAGAAATGAGGTGACTCCAGGAGATTTTATTTTTAGAACGATTGAATTTGAACAAATGGAGTATCAAACATTTTGTAAGCCTGGAGATGATGTGGAATTATACAAATACTTTAAAGAATATGGCAAGAAGTTTTATCTGGATTTAGGCTTATCAAATGACAAATTAAGATTTAAAGATCATGAAAAATTAAGTTTTTATGCTTCAGCAGCTTGTGATATTGAGTATTTATTTCCTTTTGGTTGGGGTGAATTAAATGGTACTCATGACAGAACTGATTATGATTTAAAAAGACATCAAGAGTTCTCTGGTCAAAATATGGAATATATTGATTCAAATACGAATGAAAAATTTATCCCTTATGTTGTAGAATCTACTTATGGTGTTGGTAGAACAGTTCTTGCTTGTTTATTTGAGGCCTATCACGAAGAAACATTAGAAGATGGAACTATTAGAGAGGTAATGAGATTACATCCTTATTTAGCACCATATAAAGTAGCTATATTTCCATTAATAAAGAAAAATCATAGTGATAAAGCTAATGAATTGTTTGATATATTATCAAAGCATTTTATGGTTACATATGATGAATCAAGTAGTATAGGTAAAAGATATAGAAGACAAGATGTAATAGGTACTCCATATTGTATAACTATTGATGATAATACATTAAATAATAATACAGTAACAATAAGAGATAGAGATACAATGAAACAAGAAGTATTAGATATAGAAGATATAGTAGATTATATAAATGAAAAAATAGCTTTTTAAGCTATTTTTTTGTGTTATTATAAGTATTATAGTATCTTTTTATAATCTGTTTTGAACTATCTAATTTTTTACCATCAGAATCAGTTAGTGACATTCTGCTTCCCCTAAAAGCTAATCTTGTTCTAGTTGCTGGAGATAAGGGTAAAGGAGTAGTATCTATTATAAAAGAACACCATTCATCAAAACTTTGAACTGATTTATCAATACTCCAACTCTCATTAAAAAATACTTGTTGGTAAGTATATTGCCATAAAATAAGTAATGTTTGAATTGCTTTTTTGTCATTAATATTATATTTTTTAAGCAATTTAAATAATTCATCAGTAAGAGTCATAGCTTCATTTCGATTATCAGTAGCTCCGTTAGCAAATCCATTTATTTCTAGTAATAACTCTTTTTCATCAATATCTTTTTGGGCTTGTTCATCTTTTAATGCTTGATGTTCCTTAAACATTGCTGTAACATAATTTCTTGAATATAAATTTAAAACTTGAACATTTTTGATCACATCTTCTGGAAAACCAAATCCTATATATTTTACTGGTTTTATTTCTTTCTCTTTCTTATTAGCCTTATTTTCACATAAATTCATACCTTTACCTCCCACTTCGTATATAATTATTATACATTTTTAAATATTTTTGTCAAAAATTTAAAGCATAATAATTATATATTCCATATTTATCTTGATATTTATCATAAAAAATATGAGTTTTTATAGGGTTGTAAGTCAAATAACCATTAATGGTAAATATAACAGGTATTAGTATTAAACAAATGATATTTAAGACTTTGTAATTGTTTTTTAAGTTTAAGATATAATAACTAATAAGTTGTCCTAAAGATACAGAGATAAAATAAACAATAAAAGTTGGGATAGTAGAGTAGCCGCCTATTATTTTTTCTAATATTAAATAGGAAATTAAGAAAATTAGAGCTGTTGACAAAGCTGATATAAAGCTAGAAAGAATTTGATTATTATGAGGCACTTTTTTAAGTAGTAATTTTTCAATTAAAATAAAGAAAATAATAGTGGTAAATATCATCTTTAGGTGTTCAAATATACTTTCATTAACAGGAAAAAATATTGAAAATAATTTATTAGGAAACCATTCATACATTTGATGAAATAAGAAACTTAATACAAATACTCCAAAGATACTTATTATTTTTACTTTCCTTAAATTCATAACTTTTACTCCTTTGCTATTCTATCTATATTATACTACAAAAGAGGTGGTATTATTAAAATAAGGTTAGGATATGTTGCGCTTTCATTAGCGCTTGAAAATATTACTTCAAGTAGTATGTTAACATATTCACATTATAAAAAACTAGGACAAGAATTAGGTCTTAACAAATTGAATAAAGTAATTATTTCTAATTTTAAAGATTTAGAAGAAATTTTAAGGTATAATAAAAGTAATAATATATATTTTTACAGATTAACCTCAAAATTAATACCTCTCGCAACACATAATGAAGTTCTATTTGATTATATTAGTGACTATAAAGATGCTTTTGGAAACATAGGAAAAATAATAAAAGAAAGTAAGATGAGAGTTGATACTCATCCTGATCAATATTGTGTACTTAATAGTATTAAAGATGAAGTGGTAAAATCAAGCAAGGAAATTCTTTTATATCACAAAGAAATGTTTAAGGCGATGGGTATAGATGGGAAGATAATAATTCATATTGGAAGTGGTGCTTATGGTAAAAAGAAGAGTATTGAAAGATTTAAAGAAAATTTTTATTCCTTAGATGAAGAAATTCGAAAGTTAATTATCATTGAAAATGATGATAAAGTGTTTAATGCTTATGATACATTAAAATTATGTAAAGAACTGGGTATACCTATGGTACTTGATTATCATCATTATTTGTGTAATAAAACAAGTAAAAAGATTGAAGATTTAATAGAAGAAATATTTAACACCTGGAATAATGAAAAATATCCTCCTAAGATTCACTTTTCATCTTCTAAGGGGAACAATAAAAAAGATGTAAGGGCTCATCATGAATATATAGATAGTAAAAGATTTATAGAATTTATTAATAAAATAAAGTTTGTTAATAGAGATTTTGATGTTATGTTAGAAGCAAAAATGAAAGATATGGCTTTATTTAAATTAGTTGCGGAACTTAAATATAGAGAAAAATATAAATGGCTTAATGAAAGTACTTTTGAAATAAAAAAAGGAAATTTGAATAATATGTAGAATATATAACTAGGGAGTAGGAGGTATTATGACTATATTTACTAATGAAGAATTAAATGAGATTAGAAGTAAAGTAGATATTGTTGATATTATTGGTGAATACATTCCTTTAGTTCAAAAAGGAAAAAACTTTTTTGGAATATGTCCTTTTCATGATGATCATAATCCTAGTATGAGTGTATCTAGAGAAAAACAAATATATACTTGTTTTGTGTGTGGGGCTAGCGGAAATGTTTATAATTTTTTAACAGATTATGATAATATATCTTTTCCGGAAGCAGTTAAAAAAACAGCTTCTAAAGCAGGTATAGTATTAAAAAATGATATAAATACTTATACTAAGGTAGTTAGTAACGAAAATTATGATATATTTGATATTTCAACAAAGTATTATCAAAATAATATTAATACTTCTATAGGAAAAGAAGCTAAAGGGTATTTATTAAAAAGAAAAATAACTGATGATATTATAAAAGAATTTCAAATTGGGCTTTCTATTGATCAATCGGATAATTTATTTAAATTATTAGAGGGTAAAAAATATAGTGAAAACAAACTCATTTCTTTAGGCCTAATTAATAAAAGTGATTATGGCTATAATGATGTATTTAGAAACAGAATAATGTTTCCAATATGGGATATTAATGGTAAAGTAGTAGGTTATAGTGGTCGTATTTATAATACTGATGATCAAGCTAAATATATTAATACAAAAGAAAGTGAAATATTTGTAAAAGGGAAGCTTTTATATAATTATCATCGAGCTAAAAATGATAGCCGTAAAAAGAAACAAGTAATATTAATGGAAGGCTTTATGGATGTTATTAGAGCATACTCGGTGGGAATAAAGAATGTCGTTGCGACAATGGGAACAGCTTTAACTAAGACACAAATATTATTACTTAAGAAATTATCTAACAATATTGTTATATGTTATGATGGAGATGAAGCTGGTGGACAAGCTACATTATCAGCTATTAATGAACTTAGTAAAGCAAATGTAAATGTTAGTGTTATGCAACTATCTGATAATTTAGATCCTGATGATTATATAGTAAAATATGGTGGTAATGAATTTAAAAATCGATTAGCAAATGCTTTATCAATATTAGATTTTAAAATGATTTACTATAAAAAAGGTAAAGATTTTTCTAAAAATGAAGATATTTCTAAATATATTGATGAAGTAATAAACGAAATAAAAAATTTAGATGATAATATTATTATCGAGTTATATATTAAAAAAGTAAGTGAAGATTTTTCGATTAATAAAGACTTGTTATACGAAAAACTATCAAAGGTAAAACCGTTACCAAAGAAAAAAGAAACAATTACTAGGAAAGCCAAGTTATTATTAAATAAATATCAAAAGGCTGAACAACTACTTATTTATTATATGCTTCGTCATAAAGAAGTAGTTAGAATGTATGAAGTTAATGTTTCTTATTTACCAACAAGTAAATATCGTATATTAGCTAATGAAATAATTCATTATGTAAATAAATATAACGACTTTAGTATTGCAGATTTTATTACTTATTTAAATGATAAGGAGGATTTAATAAAACTGATAGGTGAGTTAGAACAATTATCTTTAGAAGATGATTATACCGAAGAAGAAATTAATGATTATATTAATGTGTTAAAAGAATTTAGTATAAAAAACGAAATTAAAAGAATTAAAGATAAAATAACAGAAGAGATAGATCCAATCAAAAAAGCAAAATTAGCTGAAAAAATAAGAAAGTTAAAGATGTAGGAGGATAATATTATGATAAAAGAGATTAAAACATTTGAGGAAAGAAAAGAACAATTATTTAAAAAGGGCAAAGAAAAAGGGTATATAACTTATGAACAAATAGTTGAAGAATTAAAAGGATTAGAACTTGATAATGATTCATTAGATGATTTATATAATTTATTTAATGATGAAAGTATTGATGTGGTATCATTAGCAGAATCTAAAGAATTAGATGATGAAGCGGGGAAAGAAGATAGTATTGAAATATTGGAAAATTTAGCTGATTCTAAAGATGTAAAAATAAATGATCCAGTTAGAATGTATTTAAAAGAAATAGGCAAAATGAATTTACTTACAACTCAGGAGGAAATAGAACTTGCGAAAAGAGTATTAGAGGGTGATATAGAAGCTAAGAATAAACTTGCTGAATCCAATTTAAGATTAGTAGTTTCTATTGCGAAAAGATATGTAGGTAGAGGTATGCTTTTTCTTGATTTAATTCAAGAAGGTAATATTGGGTTGATGAAAGCAGTTGAAAAATTTGATTTTGAAAAAGGATTTAAATTTTCAACATATGCAACATGGTGGATTAGACAAGCCATTACTAGGGCTATTGCAGATCAAGCAAGAACTATTAGAGTACCAGTTCATATGGTTGAAACAATAAATAAATTAGCTCGTATTCAAAGACAATTACTGCAAGAAATAGGTAGAGAGCCTACTGATGAGGAATTAGCAAAAAAACTGAATTTACCGATTGATAAAATAAGAGAAATTCAAAAAATAGGTCAAGAACCAGTATCTTTAGAAACACCTATAGGTGAGGAAGAAGATTCACATTTAGGAGATTTTGTTCCTGATGAAAGTACAATGGGACCGGAAGAGTTTGCCACTATTGAAATGTTAAAAGAAGAATTATCTGAAGTATTACTTACTTTAACTGATAGGGAAGAAAAAGTATTAAGATTAAGATTTGGTCTTGATGATGGTAGAACTAGAACACTAGAAGAAGTAGGACAAATATTTGGAGTTACAAGAGAACGTATTCGTCAAATAGAAGCTAAAGCTTTAAGAAAACTTCGCCATCCATCTCGTTCAAGGAAATTAAAGGATTTTTTGGGTGATTAAAATGAAAATCCCTAATAGAATAGTAGAAATTGCTAGTTTTATTCCAAATGATTGTAAAATGATTGATATTGGTTGTGATCATTGTTTATTAGGTATTTATATGGCCAAAACAAGAGATGTTAAAAATATTATAGCTAGTGATATAAATCCTGAGCCATTACTTCAAGCAGAACGTAATTTAACTAATTTTGGACTTGAAGATACGGTAAAAATAAGATTAGGGAACGGTCTTGAGGTAATAGAAAATAATGAAATTGATACAATAGTTATATCGGGATTAGGTGGCAATAAAATAGTAGAAATATTAAGTGAAATAGAAGTTTTTGATAGTATTCAAAACATTATATTACAACCTAATAATAATATATATACTGTAAGATGTTGGCTTACTAAACATAAATTTTTTATTAGTAATGAAAAAATTATTGAAGAAAATAATAATATTTATGAAGTACTATTGTTCAAAAAGGGAAAAAGAAAATACACAAAAAAGCAACTAGAATATGGACCTATTAATTTAATAGATCAAACTAAATTATTTAATAAAAAATGGCTTAGTCAGGTTGATAATTTAAAGCAAATTATTAAAAATTTACCTAAAAGAAGAATATTACAAAGAGTAAAGTTTATTAAAAAAATTATAAGTATAAAAAGAGTAATAAAAGAAAAAAAGAAGTAATAACTTCTTTATACGAAAAAATTAGGATTACTTGTTGTATTGGCTGATGTAGTAGATGGGCGGTTATTACTTTCTTTTTCTTTGTCCATTTTTTTAAATTCTCCAAAAACTTTAAACATAGTTTTAGCGTTTCTTACTACAGGACCAATTTGATGAATTAGAGGTATAGTTTGATTAACCACCCCTAGGGTTTTATTAGCATTTGTTAGAAAGTTAGACCAATTAAATTTTTTGGGGGAGAAATTGTAATTAGGAATGCCAGTTTGGAAAGGATAAAAACCTCTTCTATTGAAAAGCATTAGGATACCTCCTCATGATTAATATATGTAATTGTGTAAAAAGTGTTTAAAAAAAACCAGGGATATGGTATAATTTTTGTTATGGTAGGAGGTGGGGTTCTTGAGGTTTAAAGATATTATATTGTATCCTTTTATTTTTGTATATAAACTAGTATTTTATGCTTTCTTAGTCCCAATACTTTTTATCAAAAATGTTATTCTTGGCTTTTTTTATACTTTATATTATTTATTTATTTTATTACAACATTATTTTATCAAAGTGTTTATTGGAATTAAGATTATATTTATATTTATATATAAGCTGATTGTATATAGTTTTAAGGGTATTTATAAATTTTTATTATATAGTTTTAAGGGAATAATATATGTTTTTTCATTACTTGGTGACTTAATCCTACTTTTAATAAAAGGATTTGTTAAGTTTTTTAAATTTCTTTTTAAGCTTTTTAAAAAATTGTTTATATTTATATATAAGTTCTTTTATTATATTGGATTGGGTATTTATAAATTTTTAAGAATTATAATAGTTGTTCCTATAATATATATATTTAAGAGTATTGGTAAAGTGTTGACCATTATATTTAGTTCAATATATAAAGGTATTGTCAAATTGTTTAATGGAATTAAAAAATTACCCAAAAATTTTATTAATAAGATTAAAAAAATTATTTATAACTCTAGTGTTGCGAGATATTTTAGAAATAAAAAAGAAATGCAAAGAGAAGCGTTACTTATTGATTTTACTGGTAAGGATGCAGAAAGGTCAGAAAAATTAATTACTTATTCATATGTAGCAAAAGATGCTGATGGCAAAATTATTAAAGGAACTTTTGATGCTTACTCAAAAGTAGATGTTCATTCATATCTTCTTAGTGAGGGTTCTGAAGTATATAGTATAAAAACTTCGAAGTGGATTCAACTTTTAAATTCTGGTTCGGGGATATCAAAATTTCAAATAAAGAAAAAAGACCTTAATTTTATGCTTACTCAATTGTCTACCTATATTAAAGCTGGAGTTCCTTTAGTTGAATCATTAAAAATATTATTAAAACAAACTAAAGGGAATAGAAAACAAAGAGTTTTTAAAGGACTTGTATATGAACTAACAATGGGGCAGACATTAAGTGATGCGATGGATAAACAGGGAAGAGCTTTTCCTAAATTATTAACAAATATGATTAAAACTGCTGAAATGACTGGAGATTTACCTGGTACATTGGATGATATGGCAGGATATTATGAATCGATTGAGAAAACTAGAAAACAAATGATTTCGGCTTTAATGTATCCAGGATTAGTATTAAGTTTTGCGGTAATAGTAGTTGCTTTTATATTAATTTATGTAATACCACAATTTGTAGACATGTTTGATCAAATGAATGCTGAAATACCTGGAATTACAAAATTTGTTATTAGTGCTAGTAAATTTATGCAAGCTAATGTTTTTTATGTATTTTTAGGAATAGTAGTGTTGTTTATTATATACAGGTTGTTATTTGCTAGTTTAAGATTCTTTAGATTAATAATGCAATGGCTTTTTATGCATATACCTGTTTTAGGTAAGGTTATAATTTATAATGAAGTAACAATGTTTACAAAAACATTTGCATCTTTATTAAATCATGATATATTAATTAGAGATAGTATGGAAATACTAAATAAGATAACCAAAAATGAAATATATAAAATAATCATATCTGACACCATGGTAAATCTTTATAGTGGTGAAAGTGTATCAAATTCATTTAAAGACCAATGGGCATTTCCTACTACAGCATATGAAATGTTATTAACAGGAGAAAGGACAGGTGAACTTGGAAAAATGATGGAAAAAGTTGCCGATTATTATCAAGAACAACATCGTTTATCAGTTTCTCAAATAAAAAGTTTTATTGAACCAGTTATGATATCATTTTTAGCATTAGTAGTAGGTGGTATTGTAATGTCGATTATTTTACCAATGTTCAGTATGTATGGTCAAATATGATGTTTAATAGTATGTACTATATAATTAGTTTTTTTATCATTGGTCTGTTTTTTGGTTCTTTTTATCATGTTGTTGGACTTCGTATTCCTAGAAAAGAATCAATAGTATACCCCCCATCTCACTGTCCTAAATGTAAACATAAGTTAGAATGGTTTGAACTTATTCCTATATTATCCTATATATTTTTATTGGGTAAATGTAGAAATTGTAAACAAAAAATCCCTGTTACCTATCCGTTTATTGAATTAATAACAGGAATATTATTTGCTTATTCTTATTATGTTTTTGGAGTATCCTTAAATTTGTTATTTACATTAATCTTAATATCGGGATTATTAATAATTATAGTTGCAGATTTTAAATATATGATTATACCTGATGAAATAATTATTATTTTAAGCATAGTTTTAATAGTTTTTAAATCATTTATGGTTTCTTTTGATATGCTTTTAAATTCATTAGGTAGTGGGGTTATAGCGTTTGTATTCATGTTTATGGTAAAATATTTAGGAGATAAATCTTTTAAAAGAGAATCGCTTGGCGGCGGGGATGTAAAATTAATGTTTATTTTAGGTTTTGTTTTTGGTATAGAAACGAGTGTAATGATAGTATTTATATCTTCTTTAATTGCTTTCCCAGTAGCTATTTTTATTCTTATTAAAAAGAAATCTAATATATTACCATTTGGTCCTTTTCTATCAATGGCAGCTATTACCTTATATTTATTACAAATAACAATGGATGATATTATGATATTTTTATTCCTATAAAAAAAGAAATAATTATTTAATTATTTCTTTTATATTATTTAGTTCAGGGATTGATTCTTGAACTTTTTCTTTACTTTTATTTAGTGGGTCTTCAATGATTGGATTTCTTTTTGGTAATATTATTTTACTGTTTTGAGTTCGATAACTACTATCGCTTAAAGCTTGATTTAAATTGTATTCCCTTGATTCATTAGAATTTTCCTCATCTAATTCAATTAACTTTAAGACTTCCTCAAAAGTTGTTAAGCCATTCCATACTTTCTCCAATCCATCTTGTAATAAAGTGGTTACGTCACTATTATATACTAATTTTCTAAGATCATCCCTTTTAACTCCTTCAGAAATTTGATCCCTTATTCTTTGATTAATAACTAAAACTTCATGAATAGCAATTCTCCCTTTATATCCAAAACCACAATCATCACAACTACCTGCAGAGTATACTTCATTTACCTCTTGTCCTAAAACTTGTTTAAATATCTTTTTTTCATATTCATTAGTTGGTCTTAGTTTACGACACTTTGGACACAATCTACGTGCTAGTTTTTGAGATACAATTCCTGATAGGGCAGTTGCAAGTAAATATCTTTCTACTTCCATATCAAGTAATCGTTCAATAGTAGAAAGAGAGTTATTTGTATGGATAGTAGATAATACTAAATGTCCAGTAATAGATGCTCTAACTGCAATTTTAGCAGTTTCGGTATCACGAATTTCTCCAATCATGATAATGTTTGGGTCTTGTCTTAACACAGATCTTAAAACAAAGGCAAAGTCTAATCCGATAGAGCTATTAACTTTCACTTGATTTATTCCTTCAATATCCATTTCGATAGGATCTTCAACGGTAATTAAGTTTTTGTCTTCTGTATTTAATTTTTGAAGAATAGAATAAACTGTTGTTGATTTACCAGTACCAGTTGCTCCTGTAACTAAAATAATACCATCAGGAATAGATATCATTTTTTTCAATTTTTCAAAGTTTTTAGTGCTGAATCCTAGGTTTTCTAATCCCTTTAAACTTAAAGAGTAATCTAATATACGAATAACTACTTTTTCCCCTTCGCTAGTAGGAAGACTTGATACACGAAGATCAAGATTTAATCCTTCTAAAATTGTTTTTATTGCCCCGTCTTGTGGTAACCTAGTTTCAGTAATATTCATACTAGCTATTATTTTGACGCGAGTAATTAGGTTCTTTTTTAAAGTATTAGGAACTATTGTATAATCCATTAAAACACCATCAATTCTAATCCTAACTTTTAAGTTTTCAGTTTGTGGATCAAAATGAATATCGCTAGCGTTTCTTTTTACCGCATCAACTATTATTTCATTAATAACGTTAACAATAGGAACTTTTTCATAATCAAATTTTCTTATCATAGTAATTACCCCTTTTATGCTTATATTTATATATTTCCCACTTTTTCCTATGGTATTATCTTCTTTTTTATTATATAATAATAACTAGATAATAGCAATAGGGGCGGTGTTATCTAATGACTAAACTTGGAAAAAAAGGTTTTATGCTAGCTGAAACGTTAGTAGTATCTAGTGTTTTATTAATAACATTTACATTTTTATATGTTCAGTTTTTTGATGTCTTAAATAAATATACAATATATTCTGATTATGATAATATTGATAAATTATACAATGTATATAATTTAAAAGAATTTGTAAAAGAAGATAATCTTGATTCAATAATAAATCAACTTCAAAACAACATAGGAAATAATACTCCTTATGTTGATTTAACTAATTGTAGTAAATTTTCAGAAACGGAATATTGTAGTACATTATTTAATCAACTAAATGTTAAAAGATTAATTTTTACTAATTATAATTTAAATTTATTTAGTAATTGGAATGGAATTACTCATAATTTTAATAAGAAATTACAAACATATATTAATACTCTCCAAGCTAATTATGGAGAATTATATAATAAATTTTACCGTATTATAGTTGAATATAAAGATAGTTCTTTTTCAACAGGGAGACTATCGGCTGGGAATGTTACTGATATAGACACTGATTGGAGTGAATGGCAATCATTAGGTTCTACTAGTAATGTTGATTATATTAATCAAAACGATGTGCATTATATGTATCCCACCGATGTTAGAAGTGTTGGTTATATGGATTTTGATGGAGTAAATGATACAATTCAAGTACCTCATTCTAGCTCGTTAAGTGTAAATAATACTGATGAAATTACAGAAATGGCATGGGTAAATCCTAGAGCTTATGTAGCTAATGGAACAATAGCGACAAAAGGTCTTTCTTATTATTTTCAAATTCATTCTAATGGTAAAGTGGCAACTTATACTTATTGGGATAATGGCGGAGTTAGAACTGAATCATCATATTTTTATTCTAATAATACAGTTCCTTTAAATGAATGGACTCATGTGGCTTTTACTGAAGATAGTACGGGTTTTAGAAAAATATATATTAATGGAGAATTGGATAATAGTGGACAGTTTCAAGCTAGTATTTGGAGTGAAAGCAATACTTTAAGAATAGGCGCTGAAACAAGCAGTAGATATTTTAATGGCAAAATAAGAGACGTAGCAATATTCAACA
>JBBAEV010000009.1:0-30911 GCA_041655735.1 Bacilli bacterium
TTTGTAGATGATAAAATAAATAATTTAAATGTAGCAAATAAAAAAATATTATTTACTGCTTATCATAATAAAGAAATAAATGATAAAGAATTAAAGGAAAACGGTGTTATTCGAGTAAATAATTGGGATGAAATAAAAAAAATGTTATAAACTGGAAAAAAAATAAAAACATATTATTGTGATATGTTTTTATTATGTTATAATAAAAAATGAATTAATAATTAGGGAGGTTTATAAAATGGTAGTAAAAACTTTAGCGTACACAAAGCCTGTTTATGCAAAAGAACTTGATCAATTGCTAATTGAGGCAGAAGAAGAAGGTTTAACAAAAGAGGAATTTGAAACAATTAAAAGAGATCTGGATATGTTTGGCGGTCATATGGCAGGAATATGTTATATGGAAGGAGAATTTAAAGATATATATCAAGAATCTCCAAAGAAAACATTAAGAAGAATTATGCAGACTCAAAAAAGCGGTCATCATAGTGTATATGATCATCCACATTTCACTTTGGAATTAACTGGTATTCCTAAAATTATTGCGATGCTTATAAATAATGAAAAAGATTATGCAACATCTGAAAAATCTGCAAGATATACAATTATGGATGAAATAGATCCAGAAGAAAAGAAATTGTATGATAAATGGTATTCTATTTTAAAAGAAGAAGTTAAAAAAGAATATGAAGAAAGATTTTTGAAAAATGTCAATAATAATGAAGAAGCTGCAGATAAGGCTATTGGTAAAATAGCACAAGAAAACGCTAGATACATGATTTCTGTTTTTACTCCTACAAAAATGGGATATACAGTTTCTTATAGACAATTGAATTATTTGTATAGTTGGATTGATAAATTTATCGAAAATAAAAATAATAACCCACTTATTGAAATGATGATTCCACATATGTTAGATTTAAAAAAAGCATTAGATATTGAAAATGATAGATTACTAAAAGAAACTGATGGAGGAATAGGGTTACTTACAAAGGAATTACAAAAAAATGAAAAAAATAGAAACTTTTCGTTAATAGAAGAAAGTCATAATGATAAAGAGGAATATTTTGGAGATGTTTATTGTACTACACACATAAATACCTATGCATCATTAGCACAACAACACAGACATAGAACAATTAATTATACAATGGCACTTTTAGAAAATTATGAATTTTATGTACCAGAAATATTAATATATAATCAAGAATTAGCAGAAGAATGGTTGAAAGACATTCAAACAGTAAAAAATAATTTTCCTCAAGGAATGCTTATTTCAATTAATGAAAGAGGCGTTATTGAAAATTTAATTCTAAAATGTATGGAAAGAGATTGCGTGTATGCTCAAAAAGAAACATGTGTTCAAGCAAGAGCAACTAAACAAAAAGCTTATGAAGAATTAGCTAAAAAAGGACACGCAAAGACTGAGTACTTAAAAGAATATCTTGGAATATGTAGAGCTACCTATCCAAATTATGCATGTTTATCTCCTTGTGGTGAAAGTAGAGAATATAAATTAAATAGAAAAATATAAGGAGTATATATATGAAAAAAAGTAAATTTATTGTTTTTGAAGGCGGAGAAGGTTCTGGTAAGACAACTATAGCCAATAAGATGAAAGATCAACTAGAAAAAGAAGGTTATGAAGTTTTATATAGTAGAGAACCTGGTGGAGTTAAAATTGCTGAAGAAATAAGAAATATAATATTGGATAAAAATAATACAGAACTTGAAAAAAGAACGGAAGCATTATTATTTGCAGCAGCTCGTCGTCAACACCTAGTTGAAAAAGTTATTCCAGCATTAAATGAAGGTAAAATTGTTATATGTGATAGATTTATTCATAGCTCATTAGTTTATCAAGGTATCGCTAGGGGAATAGGTATTGAAGAAGTCTATGATGTTAATTTATTTGCTATTGATGATTGCCTTCCTGATATTGTAATATGCTTAGATATAGATCCAGAAATAGGTCTTCAAAGAGCTAGTGAAAGACCAGAAGAAAACAATAGGATAGATAATGAAAAAATTGAATTCCATAAAACGGTAAATGCAGGTTATTTAAAAATTGCTGAATATGATAAATCAATAGTTGTAGTTGATGCTTCTAAACCTAAAGAAGAAGTATTTAGTGAAGTATATAAAATAATTAAAGAAAATATTCAACAAAAAAAGCTATAAAATAGCTTTTTTATTTTACATATCCACCATGAATATCTAGCGCTGGTTGTATTAATATCATTGCGTGTTTATCAGCTTTTTTGATTACTTTAATAATATCTTGTCTTTTTTTCCTTTTTGACACAATCATTAGTACTTTTCTGTTTTTTTCTATACCCTTACCATTCATAATAGTAACCGCATGTCCTCTTCTCCTAAGAACATTAGCTAATTTTTCTCCTGTTTTATCTTCAGAAATAGCCATAACAACATTATCACCTAGGGCAAGTTTTTCTTCAAGCCAACTACCTAAAAATGAACCTACTGCATTTCCTAAAGCATATATAACCATACTTATCGGATCTTCTGATATATTGACTACTACCATTCCAGCCACTATCAACCAAATAATTATAATTATAAAAAGTAATATTGATCCTAAAAGTTTTTTACCATTATTTAGAATAATAACCCTCAAAGTAGAAAGAGCAACTTCTATTACCTTGGCTATAAAAATAAATAAATATAATAATATTCCTGTCATTCCAAACATAATTACCCTCCTATATTTTATAAAAATATTATACCATAATTTAAATAAAAATAAAAATAAAAAAATAGCAGTTATATATTGACAGTGCTAACGCATACTATTATAATAGATTTAGCAGTGTTGTGGTTTGGCTGCTAAAGGTGGGGGTAATAATATGATTACCGAAAGACAAAAACAAGTTTTAACAAAGATAGTAGAAGAATATATAAAAACAGCAGAACCAGTAGGTTCTAAAAATATATGTAAAAAGATTAATTGTTCTAGTGCTACTATTAGAAATGATATGGCTTCTTTAGAGCATATGGGTTATATTGAAAAAACTCACATTTCATCAGGAAGAATACCTAGCGAATTAGGTTATCGCTATTATGTAGATAATTTAATGGAACCATCAAAAATGACTGGGGAAGACATGTTAAAACTACAAACAATATTCCATAATAATTCATTAGAAATTAGTGATGTAATTAAGAAAAGTATTGAAGTTATATCTGAAATGACCAATTATACTTCAATAGTATTAGGTAGCTCTGCCAAAGAAAATAAACTAAAGAAAATTGAAGTAATCCCAATAGAAGAAGAAAAAATAATAGCCCTTATTGTAACTGATAAGGGGCATGTTGAACATAAGAATATTAGCATCCAAAACATTTCAATAACTGAGGTTAAAAAGACTGTAGAAGTAATGAACGATTTACTAATGGGAACCCCACTTAATGAAATAAACACTAAGTTAGAATTTGAAATAAAACCAATTATAGGTAAATATGTAAAGCAACATGAATTATTATATAAAGCATTTTATAATGCTTTTAGTGAGTTTTCTAAAAAGCATGATACTCATTTTGCGGGAAAAACAAATTTCCTAGGATTACCAGAATTCAACACAATAGAAAAGGTAAAAAATATTATTTCTAAATTTGAGGACG
This sequence comes from Bacilli bacterium, assembly GCA_041655735.1. Classification (GTDB taxonomy): domain Bacteria; phylum Bacillota_I; class Bacilli_A; order RF39; family UBA660; genus JBBAEV01. Next base: position 3,640 of record JBBAEV010000009.1, read on the forward strand.
AAGAACTAATAAATAGTATTGAAGCCACTCAAAATGGTATAAACATTTATATTGGTAGAGAAAATAAAGTAGATGAAGATTTAGCGGTTATAACTACTAAATATATAATAGATGGCAAAGAGGAAACTATTGCGATAATAGGGCCTAAAAGAATGGAATATAATCGAGTAGTTACTTTGCTTGAATACATTAAAAATAATATAGGAAGGTAATAATATGGAAGAAAAGAAGAAAACTAGAAAAAGAGTTTATAAAACAGACAAGAAAGTAAAAGAGATTCATCTATTAGATGACAAGATACAAGAATTAGAAGATAAGTTACTTAGAAACCAAGCAGAATTAATTAATTTTAAAAGAAGAAAAGAAGAAGAAAAATTAAAAATTATAAAATATAGCAGTCAAGAAATTATTTCAAAATTATTGCCAATAATAGATAATTTTGAAAGAGCAATTGCGATGGATGATGAGGATAAAACAGATGAAGTATCCAAATTCTTAGAAGGCTTTATATTAATTTACAACAATATATTAGAAATATTTCAAAGTGAGGAAGTAATTGAAATAGAAGCCTTAGGATTACCTTTTGATCCAAATGTTCATCAAGCTGTATCAGTTAAAGAAGATAAAGAGAAGAAATCAGGAACTGTTCTTGAAGTTCTTCAAAAAGGTTATAAATTAAAAGATAAGCTTATAAGACCAGCGATGGTTATTGTAAATAAATAAAAGAAAAGGAAGGATGATAATATGTCAAAAATTATAGGTATTGATTTAGGAACAACTAATAGTTGTGTAAGTGTACTTGAAGGAGGAGAACCAAAAGTAATTCCTAATCCTGAAGGTAACAGAACTACACCTAGTGTAGTAGCGTTTAAAAATGGAGAAAGAATTGTAGGGGAAACAGCAAAAAGACAAATGATTACTAACCCTAATACAATTGTTTCGATTAAAAGATTGATGGGAAAGAGTAAGAAAGTAGAAGCTGAAGATAAACAATATACTCCAGAAGAAATAAGCGCAATAATTCTTCAATATATGAAAGGATATGCTGAAGAATATCTAGGAGAAAAAGTCACTAAAGCAGTGATTACTGTACCAGCTTACTTTAATGATAGTCAAAGACAAGCAACTAAAAATGCAGGCAAAATTGCGGGTCTTGAAGTTGAAAGAATTATTAACGAACCAACTGCAGCTGCTCTTGCTTATGGTCTTGATAAACAAAAAGAATCTCAAACTATATTAGTATATGACTTAGGGGGCGGTACATTTGATGTATCTATCTTAGAACTTGGTGATGGTGTATTTGAAGTTAAAGCGACTAATGGTAATAATGAACTTGGTGGTGACGACTTTGACCAAAAAATAATTGATTACTTAGTCGAAACATTTAAAAAAGAAAACGGTATTGATTTAAGTAAAGATAAAATGGCTATGCAAAGATTAAAAGACGCTGCAGAAAAAGCCAAAAAAGACTTAAGTGGCGTTACAACTACTCAAATATCTTTACCATTTATTTCGCAAGGAGAAGCAGGTCCGCTTCATTTAGAACTATCTTTATCTAGAGCTAAATTAGAAGATTTGATTGGAGATTTAATTGAATCAAGTATAGAACCAGTTAGAAAAGCATTAAAAGATGCTAAAATGACTAAAAATGATATTAATAAAGTTATTTTAGTAGGAGGTTCTACACGTATTCCTATGGTTCAAGAACTAATTAAGAAAGAACTTGGTAAAGAAGCTCATAAAGGAGTAAATCCTGATGAAGTTGTAGCTCAAGGAGCTGCTATTCAAGGTGGTGTATTAACTGGAGATGTAGAAGATATAGTATTATTAGATGTCACACCATTATCACTTGGTATTGAAACATTAGGTGGCGTAATGACTAAATTAATTGAAAGAAATACCACTATTCCAACTGCCAAATCACAAGTGTTTTCAACTGCTGCTGATAATCAACCAGCTGTTGATATTCATGTTTTACAAGGAGAAAGAAGTATGGCTAGTGATAATAAAACACTAGGAAGATTTCAATTAACTGATATTCCACCAGCTCCACGTGGCATTCCACAAATTGAAGTAACATTTGATTTAGATGCTAATGGTATTGTATCTGTTAAAGCAAAAGACCTTGGTACCAACAAAGAACAATCTATTACTATTACCTCATCTACTAATTTAAGTGATGATGAAATAGATAAAATGGTAAAAGAAGCGGAAGCTAATAAAGACGCAGATAATAAGAAAAAAGAAGAAGTAGATTTAAAAAATGAAGCTGAACAATTAATATTTGCTACTGAAAAATCTATTAAAGATCTTGGTGATAAAGTAGATAAAAAAGAAAAAGAGGAAGCAGAAGAACTGGTAAAAGATCTTAAAAAAGCTCTAGAAAACAATGATTTAGATGACATTAAAACAAAAAAAGACGCTTTAAATGAAAAAACAATGGCATTTGCAACAAAAGTATATGAAGAAGCAGCCAAAAAAGCTCAAACTGAAAAGAAAGAAGAAAAAGAAGAAACTGCCGATAAAAAAGATGATGATGTAATCGACGCTGAATATGAAGAAAAATAACACAAAGGAGCCCCTTGGCTCCTTTAATAGAGGGTGACTATATGGCAAAAAGAGATTATTATGAGACATTAGGTATATCAAAAAGTGCCGATGAAAAAGAAATAAAAAGTGCTTTTAGACAACTAGCTAAAAAATATCATCCTGATGTTAATAAAGAATCAGGTTCTGATGCAAAATTTAAGGAAATTCAAGAAGCATATGCAGTGCTATCCGATCCTGAACGAAGGAAACAATATGATCAATTCGGTCATGCTGCTTTTGAACAAGGTTCTAATGGTGGGTTCTCAGGTTTTGATTTTTCTGATTTTGACTTTTCTGATATTTTCAGCGATATATTTGGAAGTGGTTTTGGTTTTAATTTTGGTGGTAGATCTCACGAAACGTCAAGAGCAAGAAAAGGAAGAGATTCTATCATTGGAATGGATATAAATTTTGAAGAAGCAGTATTTGGTACTGAAAAAGAAATAAAATTAGATATGTTAGAAAATTGTGATAAATGTCATGGAAAAGGTGGTTTTGGTGAAAAAACATGTACTAGATGTCGCGGTAGTGGTACAGTAACCGCTGAACAAAGAACTATCCTGGGAACATATTTGACTAAAACAACATGTCCTAGTTGTCAGGGAACTGGTCATACTTTAGAATCAACTTGTGATAAATGTCATGGTAATGGACGGATTAAGGCAAATAAAACAATTAAAATAACAGTCCCGGCAGGAGTAGATAATGGCAACCAACTTCGTATACCTGGCAAAGGGGAAGCTGGTATAAATAGCGGGCCTAATGGCGATTTATATGTTGAATTTACTGTGAGAGAACATCCTGTCTATAAAAGAGATGAAGATGATATATATCTAGAAGTACCAGTTACTATTGTAGAAGCTACTTTAGGTGCTAAAATAGAAGTTCCAACTCTATATGGAAATATAAAATTGTCAATACCTTCTAGTTCACAAAGTGGTGATAAACATCGTATTAAAGGGAAAGGTATTACAAATATACGTAGTAAGAAAAAAGGTAATATGTACGTTATATTAAAGGTAGTCATTCCTAAAAAACTTACAAAAGATCAAAAAGAACTGTTTAATTCACTATCATATACAAAACTAGATGATGATAGTAGTTTTGATAAGATAAGAAGATATTTGAAATAAATATCTTTTTATTTTATAATTTAATTAGTAATGTTATGCATATGATAAATTTAAATTATAATATTAAGTTATTATGTACTGTAAATGAAAAAAGTACAAATATCAAACATTATTTACAAAACATCAATAAAAATGTTAAAATATTAATAGTAGTTGGGCCTGAATGTGGCTTTATTATAGAAGAGGAAACACTTTTTTATAATGAATGTTATAAAATATGAGTTAATGGAGTGATAATATGAAAGAGATAAGGGTTTTTTTCATAACTATAATTGACAATATTAAAAATTTTTATAATGGGTTAGATTCAAATGAAAGGATATTACTTTATTTTATAATAGCCTTAATAGTAGTTATACTTTTTTTAATAGGGTTACTTGAGATAAAAACTAAAACAATAAAAAATAAGAAAAAAATATTAAAAGAAAAAAGGGATGGTTCATTACAAACCCAACAACCTCTATTAATCGAAGATAAAAAGGGAGAACCTACTGAACAAGATGAAGTTCAAAAAAAGTTAGAAGATAGTAATAAAATAGATCTAGAAAAAATACAGAAACAATTAGAAGAAGATGCAAAAACAAAAAGTATTAACTTAACTTCATTTGAAAAAGAACAGGAAGAAACAGCTATTATAAGCTATGATGAATTAAAAAGAAACGCTGAAAGAGAAAAACCAGTAAGTTTAAATGATATGGTAATGAGTATTCAAAAAAGAAATGAAGTAGAAGAAGCAGAAAATCAAACAGAAAAAAAAGAAAAATATAAACCATCCCCATTTATTTCACCAATATATGGAATAGAAAAAGAATCAATTGAAGAAAAAGAGGAAACTATACTTGAGGAAAAAACCGAAAGTTTAGAACAAACATTAAATATTGAACCAATTTCACAGGAAATTAAAAAGAATGATGAATTTCTCAAAGCATTAAAAGACTTTAGGAGAAACTTGGAGTAAACTATGGGAGTAAACTATGAAAAATAATAATGGGTTTACATTGATTGAATTACTTACGGTGCTGGTAGTATTAGCTTTAATATTAATAATAGCAATCCCTAAAATAGGTGACATTATAACGAATTCAAGGGAAAAAGCATATCGAATAACAATAAAGCAAATAGAAAGCGCAACTCAAAAATATTTATTTTCAAATTTTGATAATAGTTCAATTAGAAGTGGAGATTTTATTGAAATATCATTACAGGATTTAAAGACAAAAAAATTTTTAGATAGGACTATAAAAAATCCTAGAAATAATAAAAATATAGAAAATTCAAAAAAAGTTGTTGTTGAAAATGTTAATGGAAAATTAATATACAATGTTATTATCGATAATCAAATTACTGTTTTTGATGGTGGAAAATATCATATTATTACAGCTGGCTATTACAACGGTTTATATGGATGGGGCTCTAATGAAAATAATGAACTTTCTCCTGATGGAGGAGAGTATGTGACTACACCAATTAATATTGATAAAGATAATACTTATTTAAATAATGAGAGAGTTATTGATATTGCCTCTTGTTATGCTAATAATATAGTATTAACTGAATCTAATAAAGTATATATATGGGGAGTTAATAATGAAGGCCAATTAGGAACCGGAAATTATGATGCCCAATTAACTCCCTATAATATTACTTCATCATTTAATGGAGATGTAATAATAGATGTTGAATGTGGCGAAGAAAGTTCGTTTGCCATAACAGAGGAAAATGATCTGTATGTATGGGGTTATAATAGTTACGGATTATTAGGAGGAAATGATGATGATGAAATATTATCTCCCGTTAAGGCAACTGCTACCTCAGGATATCAACAATATAATTTAAAAATTAAAAAGGTAGCTGCAACTTCTGAATCAGCAGTATATATAACAACAGACAATAAAGTTTATAGTATTGGTGAGAATGTCGAAGGGCAGTTAGGGAATGGGACAACTATTAGTACAGATAAAAAAGTAAATATAACATCTAGTTTTGATAGTCCAATTACTAAAATATCAGCTGGCCGCGATCATTTTATTGCATTAACTGAAAATGGTGAAATATATACATGGGGTGGTAATAGTTATGGACAAATAGGTAATAATACAACAAACAATCAATTAATACCGCTAAAAATAAATATTGAAGACAAATTAATATATACTATATCAGCTGGATATTATCATTCAGGTGTAGTAACAACAACAGGTGAAGTATATATGTTTGGTAATAATGATTATGGACAACTTGGAAATAATACCCGAATTAATCAACTTACACCAATAAATATATCAGAATACTTTAATGGTGAAAAAATAAAAAAAATATCATTATCTTATAGAAATTCTTATGCACTATCATATGATAATAATTTTTATGCTTGGGGAAGAAATAGTGAATATGGAGCTGTTGGAAATGGTTCCGATAAACATCAATTAACACCAACAATAATAAATATAATCAAATAATTTTTATCTGATTACATTCATATTTCTCCTTATTATTTTTCAAGAAAGGAGACAACATGAAAGTAGCATTTTATACCCTTGGATGTAAGGTAAATATATATGAAACAGAAGTTATGAAAGAATTATTTAAACAAAAAAATTATAAAATAGTAGAATTTGATAAAAATGCAGATGTTTATGTTATTAATACTTGTACTGTTACTAATAATAGTGACAATAAAAGTAAGAAATATATTAGACGAGCAATTAGAAACAACCCTAATGCGATAATTGTTGTTGTAGGGTGTTTACCTCAAATAAATAAAAAAGAAATAGAAAATATAGAAGGTGTAGATATAATAATTGGTAATAAAGATAAAACTAAAATTGTAGACTATATAAATGATTATTCAAGAACTAAAAAACAAATAACAAAAATTTATGATTTAAAAAACATTTGCTTTGAAGATATGTGTTTGTCCAACTATAATAATAAAACAAGAGCTATTGTTAAAATACAAGATGGTTGCAATAATTATTGCTCATATTGTATTATTCCATATGTTAGGGGGAGTATTAGATCAAAGAAAAAAGAAAATGTTATTAGTGAAATAAAAAAATTAGTAAATAATGGATATATAGAAATAGTGTTAACTGGCATTCATACTGGAAGTTATGGACAAGATATTAATGAATATGATTTTGCTGATTTACTAGAAGAAATAGAAAGAATAGAAGGATTAAAAAGAATTAGAATATCATCAATTGAAATAACTGAAATAACTCCTAAAGTTATTAATATAATGAAAAATAGTGATAAAATAGTAAATCATTTACATATTCCACTCCAATCAGGATCTAATACTGTATTAAAAAGAATGAATCGTAAATATAATAAAAAGTACTTTTATAAAAAAATTAAAGAATTAAAAAAAGTATTTAACGACTTATCAATTACTACTGATGTTATAATAGGATTCCCTGGTGAAACAACAAAAGAATTTAAAGAAACATATAATTTTATCAAAAAAATCAATTTTTCTAAATTACATGTGTTTCCCTACTCTAAAAGAGAAGGAACAGTAGCCGCTAAAATGGATAATCAAATAATTAATAATATTAAAAGCGATAGAGTTAAAAAAATGATAATTTTATCAAAAAAATTAGAAATAAAACATATGAAGAAACATGTAAATAAAATTTTAGAAATAATACCCGAAATAGAAAAAGACGGATATATAATAGGACATAGTAGTAATTATTTAATGACAAAAATAAAGGGCAATAAGAACCAATTAGGTAAACTGCTAAAAATAAAAGTAAAACAAATACAGTATCCATATTGCTTAGGTGTTTACATAAATAATTAACCGCATTTCATCAAAAAATTAATAATATACTAATAGCAAGTAAAGCTTTTTAAAAAACTATTAGCCTGATAATATGTAAATAAAAATTGCATAATATAGCTATATTATTCTCATACTAAAAATGGTATATTTAATATACCAAATCATATTTTTATAGCTGTGAGGTGATAAAAATGAAAGGAAAAATTCCGTACATATTAATTGGTGCCGGAATGGTTCTAGCCTACCAAAACTTTAATGGTAAAATAAAGAATAAAATAAAAAGTTCAATGTCAAAAATGACTAATAGAACAAATAATAAGCTAGAAAATATGATGTAAATGGACCCTGATTAATTTCAGGGTTTTTAATTTACATTCAAAATAAAAAATGTTATACTACAAATAGATTAGGAGGTATAAAGAAGTGTTGTTAAAAAATAATATTAATAAAGATAAAACTAAAGAAGTGTTATCATTAACTAGCCGTATATTAAAACTAGCTTATATAGTTGCATTAATTCTAGGAGTTTATGTTATAACTTTAATATTAAAAGAATGGGGTATTTTAGGCTTTCTATTAAAATTATTAAAGATATTGTCTCCATTATTTATTGGTATAATAATAGCTTGGTTACTAGATCCATTTGTTTCCTATTTGTCAAAAAAAGGAATGCGTCGAGGAATTGCAACAGCTCTGGCTTATTTACTTTTTCTAATTATTTTATATTTAATTATTAGTACTATGGTACCAATGATTACCGAACAAATAAATGATTTTGTTGGAACATTACCAAATATTATTAATACTGTAAAAGTTTGGATTAATAATTTATTTACTAATTTAAGTTCAAGTTCGACATATGATTTTAACGCTAGTAAATTAGAAATATTTAATTTTATTGAAAATATCGGAATAAATTTGACAGAAAACTTACCTGATTTATTTGTAGGAGCAGTAAAAGGATTATTTTCTACTGTTGGTACTGTTAGTATAGGATTAATTATAGGTTTTTATATGCTGTTTGATTTTAATAATATAAGTAAAAAATGTATTATTTTATTACCTAAAAAATTTCGTAAAGATGGTAGCGAATTATTAACAGAAATTAATACCTCATTACGTGGATTTGTTCAAGGAGTTTTAATAGATGCTCTTGTTGTGTTTGTTGCCTCTAGTATTGTATTTTGGATTATTGGTTTAAAAGCTCCTTTATTGTTTGGATTGATATGTGGTATAACTAATATTATTCCATACGTTGGGCCATATATTGGTGGCGCTCCCGCAGCTCTAGTAGGATTTACTCAAAGTACTCCGACTGGTATAATTATAATAGTTATATTATTTGTACTTCAATTTATTGATGGTAATTTCTTTCAACCATTTATTATGAACAAAACAATGAAATTACATCCAGTAACAATTATTATTGGGTTACTAGTATTCGGCTCATTATTTGGAATACTTGGAATGATACTTGCTACTCCGATAATTGCAATAGGGAAACTACTATTAATCTTCTTTGATGAAAAATATGATATATTTAAATGGATAGAATTAAAAAGACAATAAAATGATGAAAAAGATTAGTAAAATATTAAATTATTATAGAGAGTTAGGATTTGGTGAAACCTAATATAAATTAATATTTGAAGCTACTTTGGAATGCGATTAATAATCGTCGGGCAATCCGTTATCAGAATTAAGATATGTATTTTATACATAAATTAGGATGGTACCACGAATATCTCGTTCCTATAGGAATGGGATATTTTTATATAAAGGAGGATATATGGATTTTATTTATCGAAAGCCACTTATATATTTAATATATGGCAAAACAAATGCAGGTAAAAATGTGCTCGCAAATATAATTAAAGAATATTACCAAAATAAAAATAAAAAAGTAATAATCACAAATTTTACTAAATATTTAAAAATATATGCACAAGAATATTTAAATTGGGATGGTAAGGATGAAACAAAGCCTCGTTCTTTTCTTCAACAATTAGGCACAGAAATAATAAGAGAAAAAATAGATCCATTATTTCATATCAATCGTACTTGCCAAGATATAGAGATATATTCTTATTTGTTTGATGTTATTATAATAAATGATGTTAGAATACCAGAAGAAATAAATATAATAAAGAAAAAATATAAAAACATAATTTCAATAAAAATATTAAGACCTGATTATAACAACAATCTAACAGAAGAGCAGAATAACCATTATACAGAAATAGCTTTAGATAATTATAATAAATGGGATTATACAATTGAAAATAAAACATTAGATGAGTTAAAAAAAGATACTATAAAAATATTAAAGGAGATTAATAAAGATGAATAAAATAATTGCGATTGATGGACCAGCAGGAAGCGGAAAGGGAACTTTAGCTGCAGCTATAGCGGAAAAATGTAATTTATTAAATATTGATACAGGGGCAACCTATAGGTGCCTAGCCCTAGCAATGTTAAGAAACAACCTGTCACTTGAAGATAAAGAAAAAATAATAGATTTATCTAGTAAAATAGATATTAAATTAACAACTGATGGGAAAGTTTACTTAAATGCTGAAGATGTTACTGATTTAATTAGAAGTAAAGAAGTAACAAACATTGTATCTCAAATATCTAACACTCCAGAAGTAAGGTCAAATTTAATAAATATTCAAAGAAAGATGGCTAAAAAAAATGATGTGGTAATAGAAGGAAGAGATATTACTACTGTAGTTTTTCCGAATGCTGATTATAAAATATATCTTGATGCTTCTTTAGAAGAAAGAGTCAAAAGAAGATTTAAAGAATACCAAGAAAAAGGTATAGAGATGAGTTATGAAGAAATATATGAAAATATCAAAACAAGAGATTATAACGACATGAATAAGCCAGTAGGAGCTTTAAAACGAACTGATGATCAAATATATATTGATACTACAAATATGTCGATAGAAGAAGTTATAAATAAAGTTTTAGAAATAATAAAAGGGTGATTATAAATGAAGTTAAAAGATTTATATATAGAATTTTTTAAAAGTAAAGAGCATGTAGAAATACCTAGTGCTTCAGTTGTTCCTGAAAATGACCCAACCAGTTTATTTAATTCAGCTGGCATGCAACCTCTTATTCCTTATTTAATGGGGGAACCTCATCCATTAGGTACTAGACTAACAGATGTCCAAAAATGTATTAGATTAGATGATCTTGATTTGGTAGGTGATGAAATTCATCATACTTTTTTTGAAATGTTAGGTAATTGGAGTTTAGGCGATTATTTTAAAAAAGAATCAATTGGCTGGAGTTTTGAGTTTTTAACCACTGTTTTAAAAATACCTATTAATAAATTAGCTATTACTGTTTTTAAAGGTAATAACATAGTTAAAGCTGATGAAGAATCCCCTATCATATGGCACAACTTAGGTATTCCCAAAAATAGAATTGCTTATTTAGGTGAAGAAGATAATTGGTGGGGACCTGTCAGTTTAACAGGTCCTTGTGGTCCTGATACGGAAATATTTTATTTTCGTAGTAACGACCCGGTTCCAACTATATTTGATCCTAAAGATGATAGATGGGTAGAAATTTGGAATAATGTTTTTATGGAATATAACAAGGATGAAAAGGGTAATTTTATTCCTTTAGAAAAGAAAAATGTTGATACTGGAATGGGTGTAGAAAGAACCGTTGCTGTATTAGAAGGAATAGATGATAATTATTTGACCTCTATTTGGATAGATATTATAAAAAAAATAGAAGAGTTATCAGGACATTCATATATTGATGAAAGATATACAAAAAGCATGAGAATTGTGGCTGACCACATTAGAACAAGTGTAATTATTAGTGGTGATAATTCAGGCATAAAACCATCAAACACTGATCAAGGTTATATTTTAAGAAGATTAATAAGAAGAATGATTAGACATGCTAAAAAACTAGATATTGATATTAATAGTAATTTCGAGCAAGATCTAGCCGTTTTAATTATTAATAAATACAGTTATTATAAAGAATTAATAGATAACAAAAACATTATTTTAGAAGTTCTAAGAACTGAAAAAGAAAAATTCAATAGAACTTTAGAAAAAGGATTAAGAGAGTTTGAAAAGCTAAAAGTTAGAAAAATTATGGAAAGTTATATTGTAGAATCAGCACATAGTAAAGAGGAAATAGAAAAATTAGATAAAGAATTTATTAACCAAGGACAATTTGAAATAAATGCAGTGGAGGCTTTTAAATTATATGATACATATGGTTTTCCTATTGAACTTACTGAAGAATTAGCTAATGAACAAAATATTAAAGTAGATACAGAAGGTTTTAATGAGAAATTTAAAGAACATCAAGAAAAATCAAGAATAGGGGCTATTAATAAATTCAAAGGTGGGTTGTCAAATACAAGCGAGATGAATATAAAATATCATACCGCAACTCATCTTCTTAATGCTGCATTAAAAGAAGTATTAGGTGATACTGTTCATCAAAAAGGAAGCAATATTACTGATGAAAGAATGCGCTTTGATTTTTCGTGGGACCAAAAGATGACCCCTGAACAAATTAAACAAACAGAAGATTTAGTAAATAGTTTTATAGATGCTAAAATCGATATTGTAAAAAAAGAAATGCCTAAAGAAGAAGCACTAAAATTAGGTGCAGAGGCTATGTTTGTTGATAAATATGGAGATATTGTATCAGTATATAGTATAGGGGATTTTAGTAAGGAAATATGTGGAGGGCCACATGTGAAAAATATTGGGGAACTAGGTCATTTCAAAATAATAAAAGAAAAATCAATCGCAGCGGGTGTTAGAAGAATAAAAGCAATATTAATTAATAAATAATACTTTATATTAATAAAAGAATATGTTAAAATCATAATAGATATAGAGAGGAGAGATATAATTGAATATCGATGCTACTAATCTATATGATATAAATGATATAAGTGATGCAATGGTTGAAAAAACAATAAAAGAGGTTTATGATGCCCTAGAAGAAAGAGGTTATAAAGCCATTAATCAATTAGTAGGTTATTTAATTAGTGGTGATCTAGGTTATATATCTAGTTATAAAGATTCACGTAAAAAAATTAGACGCCTTGATCGTAGTAAAATAATTGAAATTCTTCTGAAAAAATATATAAAATGAGATATTTAGGATTAGATCTAGGTAGTAAAACCCTGGGTATTGCCATAAGTGATAAAAATAGAATAATTGCCAGACCACTTATAACATTAAATTATAAAGGTAATAAAGAAAAGTTATTACCTAAATTATCGGATATAATAAAAGAGAAAAATATTAAAAAAATGGTATTGGGATATCCTAAAAACATGAATAATACTGTTGGAGAAAGAGCAAAAGAAATAATACTATTTAAAGAACTATTAGAAGCTAACTTTAATATTGAAATTATATTATATGATGAAAGACTATCTACAAAAGAAGCTGAAAACATATTAATAAACGCTGACCTATCAAGAAAAAAAAGAAAGAAAATAATTGACCAAATGGCAGCAGTTATCATATTACAAAATTATTTAAATTTAAAGAAAGGAATTTAAAAATGGAAAAAGAAGAAAAAAAGAATACCTTTACTGTAATCGCCGATAATGGTAAAGAAACAGAATGTGAAATATTATTTACATTTGAATCAGAAGAAACAAAAAAGAATTATATTGCATATACTGATCATACTGAAGATAAAAATGGTAATTTAAAAATATATGCATCAATTTATGATCCTAATTCTGAAAGTGGAAAATTAACTCCAATAGAAACTGAAAAAGAATGGAAAATAATTGAAAGTATAATTGAATCCATTAGAGAAACTGGAACTGAAAGCGAGCAAGCATAAGGCTCGTTTTTATAAGAAGGAGTATAATATGAAGAAGTTTAAAAATATTGCCCTAGCATTGGTAATACTAGTATTTGTTGGTATTATCTTTTCTTATTCTTTTTATTGTTATAAATTATTACCAGTAGGCGATAATAATGAATTAAAAATTATTGAAATAAAATCAGGATCAACTGCATATGATATTGGTAAAACTTTGGAGGATAATAATTTAATCAAAAGCAACTTATTTTTTAGAATATATATAAAATTAAATGGTAATAATAATCTACAAGCTGGTTTTTATGAACTAAGTGAAGATATGGGAGTAAAGACAATAGTAGAAAAAATATCTTCAGGAGATGCAGTAAATCCTAATGCTTTTAGTATTACCTTCCCAGAAGGCAAAAATTTTAGATATATCGCAAGTACCATCGCAGCTAAAACAAATAATACTGAAAAAGAAGTATATGATTTAATAAAAGATGAATCATATTTAAATGAAATTATAAATGAACATTGGTTTTTAACTGATGATATAAAAAATAATGATATTTATTATTCATTAGAAGGATATTTATTCCCTGATACATATATAATTGAAAATAAAGATGTTGATGTTAAAGATATATTTGAAACAATGCTTGATCAAACAGATAAAATACTATCAAAGTATAAATCAGACATATTAGAAAATAATTATAGTATACATGAATTAATGACAATGGCTTCTATTATAGAAATGGAAGGTGTAAGTGATGAGGATCGTTCAACCATGGCTGGAGTTTTTTATAATAGATTAGAAATAAATATGCGTTTTGACAGTTGTGCAACAGCGTGTTATGCATCTAAATTTGATGGAGTTTGTAAACCAGCTAATGTTCAAACCAAATATAATAGCCCATACAATACATATTTACCTTCAACTGCTGGGAAATTAACACCTGGTCCTATTGGGTTACCAGGAGAAAAATCAATTAAAGCGATACTTTATCCAGAGGAAAACGATTTTTTATTTTTTGTATCAGATAAAAATGGAAAAACCTATTTTTCTAAAACAAATACAGAACATGAGGCTAATAAGACAAAAATACGAAATGATGGCAATTGGATTGAATAAATAGGCAAAAACATTGTCTTATTGCCATTTATAATCATTAAATAAATTAAAAAAAATATATATTGACAATCGTATTTATAAATAGTATGATTGTGGTAATATTTTTTGAAACAGAGGTGATAAAATGGCAAAAGAAAAAACAAGCGAATACTATCTTACAAAAGAAGGAGTTGCCGAATTAAGAAAGGAATTAGATTACTTAATAACTATAAAAAGGCCTGAAGTAATAACTGCTTTAAAAGAAGCTAGATCTTTAGGAGATTTATCAGAAAATGCTGATTATGATGCTGCTCGCAATGAACAGGCTCAAGTCGAAGCCAGAATAACTCAATTAGAACACTTATTAAGTAATGTTGTAATTATTAAAAATGGTTCTAAAGAAAAAGTCGCAGTAGGTTCAACTGTTGAGATAGAGTATATTGAAGACGAAGGGGATAGCGAGATATATAAAATAGTGGGTAGCCAAGAAGCTGATCCATCTAATAATAAAATATCAAACAAATCACCAATTGCAAATGCAATTTTAAATCACAAAGTTGGTGATATTGTAAAGGTAGAAAGCCCTAACGGTGAATACGAAGTAAAAATTAAAAATATTGAATAAAATCAATATTTTTTACTTTTATTTGAAATGTATCCTAAAAAATTATATAATGAATAACAAGGAGGTATAAAATGAATATTAAAAAAATAAATGATTCAAAAACAGAAATAACCGTAAAGGTAGAAAAAACTGAATGGGAAGAAGCTTTAAATCAATCCTTTAATAAAATAATTAAAGATGTTAAAATAGATGGATTCAGAAAGGGTAAAGCTCCTCGCAATGTGTATGAACAAAAACATGGGAAAGAAAAAATTTATATGGATGCGGTAGATTCTTTACTACAAGGAGTTTATACAAAGGTATTAAAAGAAACAAAATTAATACCTGTTGTTCAACCAATATTTGAATTAAAAGATGTTTCAGATAAAGGAGTAACATATATTATCACAATAATAACTAACCCAACTGTAACTATTGAAAAATACAAAGGGTTAGGAATTAAAAAAGAAGAAGTAAAAGTAACTAAAAAAGAAATAAAAGAAGAAATAGAAAATATTAAAAAACAATATGCTGAAATTGAAATAAAAGAAAGTCCTATTGAAATAGGTGATATTGCTGTTATTGATTTTGAAGGATTTAAAGATGGAATTTCATTTGAAGGTGGTAAGGGCGAAAATTACCCGTTAGAAATCGGTAGTAATGCTTTTATTCCTGGATTTGAAGATCAATTGATAGGATTAAGGGCTAATGCTAAAAAAGAGGTTGAAGTAACCTTTCCAGACGAATACCATAGTGAAGATTTAAAAGGTAAAAAAGTAACTTTCAAAGTAGAAATAAAAGAAGTAAAAAGAAAAGTAATACCAGAAATAAATAAAGAGTTTTTTGAGGATTTAGGAATGGAAGGTATTAGCGATTTAAAATCATTAGAAAAAGATGTTGAAGATAGAATAAAAGCCAAAAAAGAAGTGTCTAATGAAAATGTCTATATTGATAATTTACTAAAAGAAGTTGCTACAAACACTAAAGTAGAAATCCCTGAAGAAATAACAGAAGAAGAAATAAAAAGAATGATTGGACAATTCAGTGAACAATTAAAACTTCAAGGAATGGGTCTTGATCAATACTATCAAATGACTAATACTAAAGAAGAAGACATTAAAAAACATATGAAACCTGAAGCTGAAAATAGAGTTAAATATCGTTTAATTTTAGAAAAAATTGCTGAATTGGAAGATATTAAAATAACTGATAAAGATGCTCAAAAAGAAGCTGATAAATTAGCTGAAAGATATCAAATGGAAACAGAAGAATTTTTAAAGATGTTTGGTGGAATTGAAATGATAAAATATGATTTAAAAATGCGCAAGGCTATGGAAACATTAAAAGAATAATAAAACTTAATATTTAATTCATAATAATATATCTCTTTTCATATAGTTTAATGACTAATTATGAAAGGAGATTTTTTATGAAACAAAGTATTCCTTTTGTCAAGGATTTGATATTTAAAACAAATATAGCGGAAATTACTAGTATTTCTCTTGAAAAAAATATTAATATTGAAGATGATGATATGTTATCAGGAGATTTTACTGTAACAGGTAAATATAAAATGACTGACGCTAGTCAAAACGAAGAGGTATTCAATTATAATATTCCGTTTGATATTGCCCTAGATTATAGATATATTAAAGATAATAGTAATATTGAAATTACTGATTTTGAATATGAGATAATAAATGACGATGTTTTAAGAGTAAAAATAACCATTGGTATAGATGGTTTAGAAATGAGAGAAGAGGTAAAAAAAGAAGTTAGGGATGGTGACCTTCCACCTAGTACACCTCTTAATGATTTTAATGAAGAATCTATTCCTATTAGTAATGAATTAGAAGAAGAAATAGATACTACGGAAAAAATCAAATCATTATTTGATTCCATTGATGATACTGATGAAACTCATTCTACATATAAAGTATATATTGTAAGAGAAGAAGATAACCTAGAATCAATTATATTAAAATATAATATAAATAAAGAAGAATTAGCCCACTACAATAATATTGATGATATAAAATTGGGAGATAAATTAATTATTCCATATAATAAAAATGAATAATATT
This sequence comes from Bacilli bacterium, assembly GCA_041655735.1. Classification (GTDB taxonomy): domain Bacteria; phylum Bacillota_I; class Bacilli_A; order RF39; family UBA660; genus JBBAEV01. The sequence continues at coordinate 20,775 of JBBAEV010000009.1, forward strand.
GAAACACTATATAAAAAATACGCTCTTAATCCGGTACGTTTTACTATTAAAAATAATATTAAAATAATAGATACCGATAAAGGGCGTTTTATTTTAAAAAAGAAAAAAGGGACTGATTTTAATAATTTATCAGCTTACCTTAATTCTAGAAGTTTTAACTATTTTCCCAATATTATTAGTGACCATAATGATGAATATGATATTTTTGAGTATGTGGATGATGTTAATATTCCAGATGAACAAAGAGCAACTGATATTATGTATTTAATTTCATTATTACATAATAAAACCACCTTTTATAAAGAAATAGATATAGATGAATATAAAAAAATATTTGAAGAAATGACTAGTAAAATAGACTATTTATTTAATTATTATAATGATATTGTTACTATAATTGAAAGTAAAATATATATGAGTCCATCTGAGTACCTATTAGCTAGAAACATATCTAAAATATATGCTTCTTTATTATTTTGTAAAAAAGAGATAAAAAATTGGTTTAATATGGTAAAAGAAAAAAAGAAAATGCGTTATGTGACAACCCATAATAATTTAAGTTTAGATCACTTAATAAGAAATAATAATCCTTTTCTTATTAGTTGGAATAAAAGTAAAATAGATTTCCCTATATTTGACTATATATCTTTATATGAACAAGGATATAACAATTTAGATTATAGTGAATTATTAAAACAATATGAGGATAAATATCCTTTACTAGAAGAGGAAAGAAAACTATTATTTATATTAATATCAATACCCGAAAAAATAGAATTTAATAACAATGAATATGAATTATGTAAAGTAATAAATAACTTTTTAAATAAAACATATCGTAGCGAGCAATTACTTATGCCATATTACTCTAATTACCAAGAAAAAGAAAAGACACAGTTCAACACATAATATAAAGGCATTATATTTGGTAGTTATTAATAGGGTAAGTAAAGCTTGATATAGGATAATTACTATCATCACAAAAATTAAATTTTTAAAAAATATTAAACTTTTGAAAAATCCCCATCCTTTATTAAAAAACATTATAATTCCCCCTATATAAATAAAATATTCATTTTTTTTAATTATGTATATAGGAATAATATAAAAAATGGTATATACTAGTTTTAGGGTGATAATATGAAAGCGAAATTAAGAATAGATCGAATTGTTATTTTAATTATATCTATTCTTTTATTAATAGTATTAATAAACCTAATTATCCCTAACAAAATATTTACTATAAAAAATTTTGTAGGTAACAACATAAATACTATTGAAAAATATACTAAAAAACATAATTTAAAATTAGATATTAAATATAGTTATGATGAAAAGTATGATAAAGACATTATAATTGATCAAGATATTAAAGATACTAAAGTAGAAAAAGGGGATACTATAAAAATAACAGTATCTAAAGGAAAAATAGATGAAAAAATATTAAAATATAATGAAGTAAATGAGTTAGGAAGAGTTCCAATAATGATGTATCATGGTATTCATAATGTAAAAAGTGAAGATACCGCTTATACTGGTGGTAATGTGGATGCTGAAGGATACAATCGCACTTCTGAAGCATTTAAAGCTGATTTAGATATGTACTATGAAAAAGGATATCGCGTTATAAGATTAGAAGACTATGTAAATGGTAAAATAGATGTAGAGTTGGGGAAAAGTCCAATTATTATTACTTTTGATGATGGATTAGTAAATTCTATAAAAATAGAAGGCGAAGATGAAAAGGGGCTTATTATTGATTCTAATTCAGCAGTAGGAATTATGGAAGAATATAAAAAGAAATATCCTGATATGAATATTACTGCCACTTTCTTTATTAATGGCACCTTATTTAACCAAGATGATTATAATGATAAAATTATGAAGTGGTTAATTGAGAATAATTATGATATTGGCAATCATACATACAATCACGATAATTTTTCAAATACTAGTATTGAAAAAACTCAAGAAACAATTGCGAAATTATACCAAAAACTTGATAATATTATACCTAATCAATATGTAAATATAATTGCTTTACCATATGGCTCTCCATTTGTTACCACTCATGTTAATTTTCCCTATATATTAAAAGGTAGTTATGATGATTATGAGTATGAAAATATAGCTACATTGAGAGTAGGGTGGTTACCAGAAGCCTCGCCATTTAATATTGATTTTGATAAAACATTTTTAAAAAGAGTAAGAGCATGGGATAATAATGGTGAAAATTTTGATATTAAGTATACTTTTGATAATCTTGAAAAAAATCGTTTTATATCTGATGGTAGAAGCGATGTTATTGTATATCCTAAAAGTTTAAATGATAAATTTAACACCAATATTACAGATAAAATAATATTTACTTATGATAATATTGACTAATGTATATACTTAATATAAAATAAAATACATAACATAAAGAAAAGAGGAGTTAATATGAAGACAAAAGGAATATTAATTACTATTTTTTCACTAATACTTATATCAGTATCTGGTTGTGGAAAAGAAAAAAAAGATTTAGATTATTATAATAATTATCTAAATAAATTAGATGCGACTAAAATAGAAAGTATTGAAAAAGGAAAATATGAATTATTAGAAATAAGCAAAGATGAAGAAATCACTATTGATTATATAAATGCTTTTGAAAGTTTTCTGTTAAATTGTGGTATTAATTTAAACTTTAATCCTGAAATTACAAACGAACAATTAACGAGTAATGGTTTTATTATTGAATTAGAGGAAGAAGGCAGAATACTAAGATTTGATTACAATTATTTATATAATAATTTTAAAGATGTTGCGCCAAAAGTAAAAGTCGATCAATATTTACTAAGAAAAACAATATATGAATATGCTGGAGCAAATGATTTATATACTAATACTGAGTTATTAGTAACATGGGATAAGTATAAAGAAATTCTAATTCTAATAGATGATTATGTTAGAAAATACCCCGATGAAATCGATATAAAAAATGATTATGAACAATGGTTTGATGTATATATTGGTGTTGCCACATTAGAAAACAATTCAATATATGATAGTAATAATAAATTAATACCTGAAGTAAAAGCAGGTTATGAAGATATTCTAAATAATCATAAAGATTTTTTAAGATATATGGATTTACAAACTCATTATAATGAACATAAATAATAAAGACCTATAATAAGAGGAGTAATATAATAAAGTTTAATAGAGAGCTCTAATGGTGGAAAAGAGTAAATAATATTATATGAAGGTTACTTATTAAGTTTTCTAAAGTAGAACGTATATCTGCGTTAAGGATTTGAGTGTATACATATGTATAAACTAAGGTGGTACCGCGATAATTCGTCCTTAATATTTAAGGATGTTTTATTTTTAGGAGGTAAAAATGATAGATATAGAAAAAGTAAAACAAACATTTGAAAAATATATAAAACAAAACTATGATTTAAATGATGAAGAAGTAAAAAGAAAGTATAGTCATTCTTTAAATGTAGCTAATTTATCAAAAGAAATAGTAAAGAATTCTAACATACTATTTGAAGATGCTCAATCATTATCAGAATTAATTGGCTTATTACATGATATAGGAGTCTTTAATGTTATCAAAGAAAATAATATTGATCATGTAGGAGAAGGTCTTAAAATATTATTTGATGAAAATAATATAAAATCATATATAAAAGAAAGAAATTATGATGAAATTATTAAAAGTGCAATTTATAATCACAATAAATTAGAGCTAGCCCCATTTTTAAGCGATGATGAAAAACTTTTTTGTAATATATTACGAGATGCTGATAAAATTGATATTCTAAAAACAGTAGCTGAAAAAAATGAGGCTATTTCCCCTGACGAGACAATATCTGAAAATATGATTAAACATATTAAAGAACATAAAACAATTCCTAATAATTTATTAACCAATAAAACAGAAGAATTAATTTATGTTATTGCCTATATATTTGATATTAAATATAAATACAGTTTTTATATGATAGAAGAAAATGGCTATATAGAAAAAATAGTAAAAAAATTAAATATAGATAGCAATGAAAAAGTTAAATTTATATATAACGAAATAAAAAGTTTTATAAGAAATTCGATTGGAGAGAGATATCATGCTGAGTAAAAAATATGATCATTTAGAAGTAGAAAATAAATGGCTTAATTATTGGAATGAAAATAATATATATAAATTTACTCCAGATAATAGAAAAATTTATTCTATAGATACACCACCCCCAACTGTTAATGGTAAAATTCATATTGGTCATATATTTTCTTATTCACAAGCGGAAATGATTGCTAGATATAAAAGAATTAGAGGTTTCAATGTTTTTTATCCTTTTGGTTTTGATGATAACGGATTACCTAGTGAAAGATTAGTAGAAAAGGAACAAGGAAAAAAGGCTCATGAAATAGGCAGAGAAGAATTTTCAAAACTATGTTATGAAACAACAAATAAATATGAAATAGAATTCCAGGATTTATTTAGTAGGTTAGGAGTAAGTACTGATTGGGAATTAGTATATAAAACAGTAAGTCCTTCAACTATAAAAATTAGTCAAATGTCATTTTTAGATTTAGTAGAAAAAGATCATTGCTATCATAAAGAAAGCCCTGCACTTTGGTGTAATGAATGTTTAACTTCAATTGCTCAAGCAGAACTTGAAACAAAAAGTATAAAAACTACCTTTAATTATATAAATTTTAAAACTGAAGATAATGAGACGTTCACTATTGCTACAACAAGACCAGAGTTATTACCAGCAATAGTTGCGGTATTTGTAAATCCTAATGATGAAAGTAAAAAACATTTAGTAGGAAAAAAAGCGATTATCCCTCTTATTGATATAATTGTTCCAATTATGGCTGATGAAAAAGTAGGGATTGATAAAGGGACAGGTATTGTTATGTGTTGTACTTTTGGTGATCAAACTGATATTGAATGGTGGAAAAAATATAAATTACCTTTAAAAACCATTTTTACAAATGATGGTTATATAGAAAAAAGTATAAATAAATATGGTGGTTTAAAAATAAAGGAAGCTAGGAAACAAATATTAGAAGATTTAAAAGAACAGAATTTAATAATTAAAATAGAAGATTTAGAACATGAAGTACAAGTACATGAAAGATGTAGCAAAGAAATAGAATATAGTGTTATAAAACAATGGTTTATAGATATAATGAATCATAAAAATGATTTTTTAAAAATTGGTGAAGAAATAAATTGGTATCCAGAACATATGCAAAATAGATATGAAGAATGGGTAAATAATATCGCTTGGGATTGGTGTATATCAAGACAAAGATATTTTGGAGTACCTTTTCCTGTTTGGTATTGTAAAGATTGCAGTAAACCGGTTTTTGCCAAAAAAGAACAATTACCAGTAAATCCATTAGTAGATAAACCATTAAAAAAATGTGAATGTGGTTCAACCGATTTTATTCCTGAAAGTGATGTTATGGATACTTGGGCAACTTCTTCTTTAACTCCATTAATTAATATGAAATATGGTGAAAAAAATAGTTATGAAGATATTTTAAAACCAATGAGTTTAAGAACTAATGCTTCAGAAATTATTAGAACTTGGGATTTTTATACAATAGTAAAAAGTTTTTATCACTTTGGAAGTAAGCCATGGGAAAATGTTATGATATCCGGTTTTGCTAAAGCTAGTGATGGGGATAAAATAAGTAAGAGTAAAGGGAATAGTTCCATAGAACCAATAGATTTAATCAATCAATATTCTGCTGATGTTATAAGATATTGGGCAGCGTCAGGAAGACTTGGAACGGATATTAATTTTAGCGAAGAAACTTTACTTAGAGGGAAAAAATTAATTAATAAAATATGGAATGTTTCTAAATTTATTGAAATGCATTTATCTGATTATCAGGATAAAGATATTATGGAATTTGAATATATTGATAAATGGATATTAGGAAAATATCAAGAAATGGAAAAACAGTTTCTAAAATATTTAGATGAATATGAAATAGGTTTAGGATTAAATATTTTAGAAAAATTCTTTTGGAATTTTTGTGATAACTATATAGAAATAGTAAAACATAGATTGTATAGACCAGAGGAATTTGGAATTGATCAAAGATATTCAGGTCAAAAAACAGTATATATATTGCTATATAAGTTACTACAAAATTTCAGTATATTTTTCCCATATATTACTGAGGAAATTTACCAAGAACTTTATCATAATAATGTTTCAATTCATACCTCATTAATAAAAGAATTAAATTATAATTTTAATAATGAAATAAAAAATGGAGATATGATAATTGAAATAATTAGTAAAGCAAGAGGGGAAAAAACAAATAATAATGTTTCATTAAAAACACCAATAAAAAATATTAGTTTGGGCTTAAATAAAGAATTGAATAATGCTATCGAGAATTCAATTAAGGACTTTAAAGCGACTTTGTTTATAGAAAATATAGAAGTCAAATTATTGGATAAAGATTATGAAGTATATAGTATCAAATTAAATTTAGAGGATATTTCTAATAAATAATTTATAATTCAAATACAATAACTAAAGAGGACACAATAAATTGTGTCTTTTTATATTATTTATGATATAATTTAATAGAATTAGATAACTGGAGTGATTAATATGAAATTAAGTCAAAGTTTTTTTTATACTATTAGAGAAGATATAAAAAATGAGGAATCAATTAGTGGAAAGTTACTTGTTAAAAGTGGTATGGTTAAAAAAGAAGGAACAGGTACTTATATGTACATGCCTATGGGGCTTAAGGTGTTAAAAAATATTGAAAATATTATAAGAGATGAAATGAATAAAACAGGGGCGGAGGAAGTCTTAATGCCTTCTTTAATTCATGAGGATGTATATGAAACATCCGGCAGAAATAAAACCTTTGGAAGTAGTATCTTTAGACTTAAAGATAGATTTAATAAATCATATGTATTAGGACCTACTCATGAAGAATTATTTACTATGGCGGCTAACCAAAAAATAAAATCATATAAAGATTTACCTTTTAATATATATCAATTTCAAACTAAATTTAGAGATGAACCAAGACCTAGATACGGTCTTATTAGAGTAAGAGAATTTATTATGAAAGATGCTTATTCATTTGATCCTAATTTAGAAGAATTAGATAAATCATATAAAATAATGGATAAAGTATATGAAGATTCATTTGATAAAATGCAGTTAGAATATAAGAAAGTAGTTGCGGATACAGGTGCGATGGGGGGGCTTCTTTCAGAAGAATTTCAAGCTATTACTAATATTGGGGAAGATACACTTGTATTATGTAATAATTGTGATTATGCTTCTAATATTGAAGTTAGTAAATGCTTAACTGACAAGTTAGAAAAAGAAAATCTTTTAGAAAAAGAATTAATAGAGACAAAAAATGCAAAAACAATAGAGGAAGTAACATCATTTTTAAATATGCCAAGTAATAAATTTGTTAAAACATTAATATATGAAATAGATAAAAAACCTTATGCTTGTTTGGTTAGAGGAGATAGGAATGTTAATGAAACAAAAGTATTAAAGTTATTGGAGGGATTCCAAATAATTTTAGCTGAATCTTCTTTATTAGAAGAAATGACAAATGCTAAAGTAGGATATGCCGGTCCAATTGATTTAAATATACCAATTATTATTGACAATGAAGTGTTAGAAATGACTAACTTTGTAGTAGGAGCCAATAAAACTGATTATCACTATAAAAATGTAAATATAGATGATTTTAAATGTGATTATAAAGGTGATATTAGAAATACTCAAGAAGGAGATATTTGTCCTAGATGTGGCGGTAAAATAATATTTAAGAAAGGCATTGAAATAGGTAATTTATTTAAATTAGGTACAAAATACTCAGAAGCTTTAAATCTGACTTATTTAGACCAAAATAATGAATCACATCCTGTTGTAATGGGTAGTTACGGTATAGGCTTAGGTAGATGCATGGCTGCCATCATCGAGCAACACCATGATAATAAAGGCATTATATGGCCAATGTCTGTTGCGCCATATAAAGTTATAATAGTATTAATCTCAAGAGAAGATGAAAAACAAGTAGAAATTGCTAATAATTTATATAAAGATTTAAGTGATTTAAAAATAGATACTATTTTAGATGATAGAGATGAAAGACCAGGAATTAAATTTAATGATGCTGATTTAATTGGCATTCCTATTAGAATCACAGTAGGTAAAAAAGTAAATGAAAATAAAGTTGAAATAAAACTTAGAAATCAAGATAATGATGAAGAAATAGATATTGATAATATAATTTCTAAAATAAAGGAATTAATCAATGAATAAATAAATGCAAATAGCTTATGAAGAAGTATTAAAAGGAATGCAAAATAACGAAGATGGACCTTTTAGAGTGTAACATAAAATGTTACACTTTTTTTATTTCGACAAAAAAACTCATATTTACTTGATAATCTATAAATGGTGATAATATGAAAATAAAATTTATTTTTTCTATTCTTCTTTCAATAATAATAGGATACTTATTTGGTCAAATTCTTTTTAATCAATATAACAATAGGGTAATAGATGTATTTAATGAAAAAAATACCATATATTTCCTTCAACAAGGAGTATATTCTAATAAAGAAACAATGGAAACTAATACTGAATCAATAAATAACTATATATATGTTAAAAAAAATAATCATTATAAGGTATATGTCGGAATTACTGGTGATTCAGATAATGCAGAAAAATTAAAGGAAATATTTGTAAATATGGGGAATGATATATATGTCAAAGAAGAAAATATATCTAATCTAGAATTTATTGAAACTTTAAAACAATACGATAATTTACTTAAACAAACAAGTACTGATACTACTAGCATTGATGATATATTAATGATTGAGAAACAAGTTTTAAGTAAATACGAGGAGTTGGTATTAAAAAATGAATGATGTAATGATAGAAAATATTCCTAAAGAAGAAAGACCCCGAGAAAGATTATTAAAATACGGCGCAAATAATTTATCTAATGAAGAATTAATTGCTATCATTTTAAAAACCGGTATAAAAAATAAATCATCTAAGTTATTAGCTAAATCTATTCTTAGCAAAATAAATAAAATTAGCGATTTAAAAGACATTACAATTAATAAACTATTAAATATTCATGGTATTGGTTTAGTTAAAGCTATAGAATTAATTACGGCATTAGAACTAGGTAAAAGAGTATTTTATAATAATGAATTTAAAGATAAGATAAAAATCAGAAATGCCATTGACATATATGATTTAATGAAACCAATACTAGAAGGTCAAAAACAAGAACAATTTTATTGTATCTATCTAGATCAAAAAAAATATATAATAGAAACAAAATTAATATTTATAGGATCACTTAATATGAGTATAGTTCACCCTAGAGAAGTATTCAAACAAGCATATTTACTTTCTGCATCATCCATTATATGTGTTCATAATCATCCTAGTGGTATAACAGACCCTAGTAATGAAGATATTAATATTACTAAAAAATTAACATCTACTGGTAATATTTTAGGAATATCGGTATTAGATCACATAATTATAGGGAATGATTATTATAGCTTCCACGAAAAAAACAATATTTAATACAAAAATATTGTTTTTTATATTATAATAATAAAAGAAAGTAGGGATAGTATGTCTAAAAAAAATTTTGAAGCTAAATATATTGTTTTAATAGTCTTAGTGGTAATCACTTTACTCCTTACTATCTTTTCACTAACAATAGATGATAATAGAAAACTAACTCCTATAGAAAAAGTAATTAAAGATACTGTAATATTTACTCAAAAAGTGATATATAAACCATTTAAATATGTTGGTCATAAAATAAGTCAATATAATGATATGAAAAATATATACAATGAATATAAAATCTTAAAAAAAGAATTAAGTAAATATAATTTTATAGAAACTGAAAATAAAGCTTTAAAAGATGAAATAAAATCATTAAAAGAAGAACTAAATATTAAAAAAACATTAACTGAATATGAGTATTTACATGCCACTGTAGTAAATCGTAACATTGGTTATTGGTATAATACTATTACTGTTGATAAAGGTTCTACCAGTGGTATTAAAAAAGACATGGCTGTTATTA
>JBBAEV010000010.1:0-29617 GCA_041655735.1 Bacilli bacterium
AAAGAAAAATAGACAGGAAACTGTCTTTTTCTTTTATCATATATATTAATATGTTATAATTTATTTAATGGAGAGGGTGGAACATATGAGAATATATAACTCGTTAACAAGAAGAATAGAAGAATTTATTCCTAATAGTGATAAAGAGGTAACTCTATATACATGTGGGCCAACAGTATATAATTATCAACATATAGGTAATCTTCGTATGTATATATTTGAAGATGTTTTGGAAAAAACATTAAGATATCTTGGCTACAATGTTAAAAGAGCAATGAACATTACTGATGTTGGTCATAATGTGGGCGATGTTGATGTAGGTAAGGATAAAATGTTTGCGGCTAAAGAAAGAGAAGGAAAAACAGCTTTAGAGATAGCTGAATATTATACTGAAGTTTTTAAAAAAGATTGCGAAAAAGTAAATATAAAGTGGCCTGATATAGTGAAAAATGCTACTGGGGAAGTAGAAAAATATATTGATATAATTTCAAGATTGTTAGAAAAGGGATATGCTTATGAGTCTAACGGCAATATATATTTTGATATTAGTAAGATGCCAAATTACTATGAATTATCTGGAAAGAATCAAGAAGATCTTATGATAGCTAAAAGAGAAGATGTTGATATAGATGAAAATAAAAGAAATCCTTTTGATTTTGTCTTATGGTTTACTAGTTCTAAATTTAAAGATCAAGAATTACAATGGGATTCACCTTTTGGAAAAGGATATCCTGGTTGGCATTTAGAGTGCTCGGCTATATCAATAAAATATTTAGGGGAATATCTTGATATACATACTGGAGGCGTTGATCATATTTTCCCTCATCACACAAATGAAATCGCACAAAGTGAAGCGTATTTAGGACATAAATGGTGTAATTATTTTATGCATGGTGAGTTTTTAAATGATTTAACTGGTAAAATGTCAAAAAGCAAGGGAGATTTCCTTATTCTAGATACTTTAATTAATAAAGGCTATAATCCTTTAGAATATAGATATTATTGTTTATTATCACATTATCGCAATCAACTTCCTTTTTCTTATGAAATGCTAGATAACGCTACTACCAGTTATAGGAAACTCAGAAATAGGGTATTGTCTTTAAAACAAGAAGGAGTTTTTAACGAAGAATATTTTAATATATATCAAAACAAATTTAAAGTGGCAATTAGTGATGATTTAAATACTAGTAATGCGCTTACTATTGTTCATAATTTATTAAAAGATGAGACTGTTAATGATATTACTAAAATAAAAATAATAGGGGATTTTGATAAAGTATTAAGTTTAGATTTATTAAAAAGAGAAACGATTGAAGAGGGCTTTAAAAAATACATTCAACAAAAAATTGAAGAACGTAATGAAGCTAAAAATAACAAGAACTATGAATTGGCTGATAAAATACGTAGAGAACTAGAAGAAAAGGGAATAATATTAAAAGATACTAAAGAAGGAACAATATTTGAATTAAAATAAAGGAGGTAATATTATGATTTGGTTTATGGAGGATTTTAGAACATTGGCTTTGATGATTTTATCATTAATAATCACATTAGTGGCACAAGGATTTGTTTCTAGTACTTATAGTAAATATAAGAAAATAAAAAGTAAGAGTGGTCTTAGTGGTTCAGAAGCAGCTAGAAAGGTTTTGGATAAACATGGACTTAAAGATGTTTATGTAGTTGAAACTAAAGGGATGCTTTCTGATCATTATGATCCAAGAAGAAAAGTAGTTAGGTTATCATCAGATATTTTTCATAAAGAAAGTATTGCGAGTATTGCAGTAGCTGTTCATGAAGTAGGACATGCGATACAAGATAAGGAAGGATATGGCTTTATGAGAATAAGGGCGGCTATTCTTCCGGTTGTTAATATTGGATCAAAGTTAGGATATTTTGCGATATTTATTGGTTTTTTTGCGGGCTTACTTGATTTAGTATGGGTAGGTATTGTTATGCTTTTAGGTACATTATTATTCCAATTAGTAACATTACCAGTTGAAATAAATGCTTCAAAAAGAGCTAAGGAAGAATTAGCTATTTTTATAGATAGTGGTGAACAAAAAATGGTAAAAAATATGTTGTTTGCAGCAGCCATGACATATGTTGCGGCGCTCGCTACTACATTGCTTCAAATATTAAGGTTAGTATTAATGGCTCAAAGAAGGAGATAAACTATAGATATTTCTATAGTTTTTTAATGCTTTAATTATGTTATACTTGTTATAAGAGATAAAATAGACAAGAGGTGTTATAAATGTATGTACATGGAAAGAATGTTGTAAAAGAATTATTAAATAGTGATAAGAAAATACATAAAGCTTATGTATTAAAGGATTTTAATGACAAAGATTTAATTATTGCTTTAGAAAATAAAAATATTGTTATAAATTATGTTGATAAAAATGAATTAGATCAACTTGAAAGAGGAAATCATCAAGGTATAATAGTAAGTATTCCTGATTTTGAATATACCTCTTTAGAGCAATTATTAGAAAATAGAAAAGAAAGATCTATTTATGTAATGCTTGATCATTTAGAAGATCCCCATAATTTTGGTGCTATTATTAGAACTTGTGAAGCAGCTGGAGTAGACGGCATTATTATACCGAAAGATAGAAGTGTAGAAGTTAATAGTACGGTTATGAAAGTAAGTAGTGGAGCAGCAAGTCATGCGCCCATATGTATGGTTACTAACTTAAATGCTACAATAAAAGTATTAAAGAAAAAAGATATATGGGTAATTGGTACTGATATGTATGATAGTGTTGATTATCGTACAATTGATTATAATATTCCTATTTGTTTGGTAATAGGCGGAGAAGGAAAAGGGATGAGTAGATTAGTAAATGAATCATGTGATATAATTGTGCGTATTCCAATGGAAGGGAAGGTAAATAGTTTAAATGCTTCTGTGGCAGCAGGAATAATGATTTATGAAATAAAAAGAAATAGGGGGTAGTATATGAATTATAAAAGTTATAATGATTTTGAATTGCTATATTTAATTAGGGAAAATAATGAAGATGCAGTTAATATTTTATATAGTAAGTATTATCCAGTTGTTGAATTAAAAGCTAAACAATATTTAAACAGTTCAGTAAGTAAAGGGCTTGATTTAAATGATTTAATTCAAGAAGGAATGATTGGTTTGAGTCAAGCGATAAAGGACTTTAAGGATAAAAAAGATGTTAAATTTTCTACTTTTGCGAGTCTTTGTATTGAAAGAGAAATACAAACAGCAGTAACTAAGGCAGATAGACAAAAACATAAAGTTTTAAATGATTCGTTGTCTTTAGATTATGTTTTTGATGATAGTGAAAGGCCATTACTAGATTTTATTGTGAGCGAAAACAATATTAATCCTGAAAGTTATTTATTAGATTTAGAGAGTGAAAAGGAAATAAATGAACAAGTACAAAGTAGTTTGACGGATTTTGAAAAAGAGGTATTTAAATTGAAAATAAATAATTTTTCTTATAAGGAAATAGCAGAAATATTAGATAAACCTTCAAAGTCAATAGATAATGCCTTACAAAGAATAAAAAATAAAGTTAGTAATATCATAAAAAATAAAAATTGACATATTATATCTTTTGTGTTACTTTATATGTGAGCACGAGATAGTGTTTTTTATTTTGGAAAAGAATAAAATGAAATAAGGTGATAATATGGGTAAGGTTAAATTATTTTTAAGTGGAGTTAAAAAAGAAGTGGGAAGAGTTAGATGGCCTAGTAAGGAAAATATGTTAAAATTTTCTATAGCCACAGTAATTTCTATAGTTTTCTTTGCCTTATTCTTTTATGTTATAGATATTGTTATTGCGCTTATTAAAACATGGCTTAATTAACGGAGGTTATTATGGAAGATAAAAAATGGTATGTTGTCAATACTTATTCAGGGCATGAAAATAAAGTAAAAGAAAATTTAGAAATGCGTATTGAAAGCATGGGAATGCAAGATTATATATATAGAATAGTAGTTCCAGAACAAACGGAAATAGAAATAAAAGATGGGGTAAAAAAAGAAAAAGTAAAAAAGATGTTTCCTGGTTATGTGCTTGTAGAAATGGTTATGAGTGATGAGGCATGGTATGTAGTAAGAAATACTCCGGGAGTTACTGGTTTTATTGGTTCTAGTGGAAAAGGAGCTAAACCAATACCTCTCCAACCTAATGAAGTTGATCGTATATTAAATAATATGGGATTAAGTAGATTAGAAATTGGCAATGAATTAAATGTTGGTGATCAAATAAAAATTATTGATGGGCCATTTAAATCGATGTTTGGAAAAGTTGAAGATATTGATTTAAAACAACAAAAGTTAACAGTATTAATAGATTTATTTGGACAAGAAACACCAGTAGAAGTCGAATTTACACAAATAGAAAAAGCATAAATTACTTGATTTTTATATATAATGTATGATATGCTTTGAGGCAGTTATATAATATTTTATATATTTATATAAATATAAGTGGGAGGCGGATGCCCATTACCACACGCGAAAAAAATTATAGGAGGTGTTTTTCGTGGCAAAAGAAATTATTAAAAAAATTAAACTTCAAATAGCTGCAGGAAAAGCAACCCCAGCTCCACCAGTTGGAACAGTATTGGGGCCTGCAGGGATTAATTTACAAGACTTTTGTACAAAATTCAATGAAGGAACTAAAGATAAGATGGGTGATGTAGTGCCTGTTGAAATATCAATTTATGATGATCGTTCATTTGATTTTGTAATTAAAACTCCACCAGTAGCTTTTTTACTCAAGAAAATGGCTGGACTTAATAAAGGTTCGTCTAAGGGAGCAAATGATATTGTGGCAGTAGTTACAGAAGATCAAATAAAAGAAATAGCTGAAGTTAAAATGCCAGATTTAAATGCTTATGATGTAGAAAGTGCGATGAAGATTGTTGAAGGAACAGCTCGTAATATGGGAATAGCCGTTAAGGGCGTTAACGATGAAGAGTTAGCCCAACAAGCATCAGAAGCCAAGGAAGCAGAAAAGGAAAGAGAAAAAATTGAAGTTGAACTTGCCAAGGCAGAAGCTGAAATAGCAGAAGCTAAACTTGCTAAAGCATCAGAAGCAGAAGAACAAGAAGAACAAGAAGTAGAAGAAGAAAAAGAAGAAAAAACAGAACAAGAATAATAAAATATATCATATAGGTATTACCTATGTGGGAGGAATATCCGCAATACCACATAAGGAGGAATAAAATGAAAAGAAAAAGTAAGAAGTATTTAGAGGTTGCTGATAAAGTTGAAAAAGGTAAATTATATTCAAAAGCAGAAGCTATTAAACTAGCGAAAGAAACATCAATTACTAATTTTGATGCTTCAGTTGAATTGGCTGTAAGACTTAATTTAGACTCAAAAAAATCTGATCAGCAAATTAGGGGAGCTTTAGTACTACCTAATGGAATTGGCAAAACGCAAAAAGTTTTAGTAATTGCTAAAGGAGACAAGGCTAAAGAAGCAATAGAAGCTAATGCTGATTATGTTGGAGAAGCAGATATGATCGAAAAAATCGAAAAAGAAAATTGGTTTGATTTTGATGTTATTATTGCTACTCCTGATATGATGGTTGCCTTAGGTAAATTAGGGAAGGTATTAGGGCCTAAAGGGTTGATGCCAAATCCAAAAATAGGTACTGTTACTAATGATATCAAAAAGGCTATTATGGATGTTAAAAAAGGCAAAATTGAATATCGTTCTGATAAAGCTGGCAATGTTCATGTTGTGATTGGTAAAGTGTCATTTACAGAGCAACAGCTATTGGAAAACTTTGAAGCCATAATGGAAGCAATATTAAATGCTAAACCATCTGGAGTTAAAGGTATATATATCAAAAATATATTTTTATCTACAACGATGGGACCTAGTATTAAATTAGATTTTATGCAATTTGACAAATAATAGAATTTAATTTATAATACAAATCATAACAAACGAATATATTATTAATACCGTAGACAGTGGGTGCTTTATGCTTAATTTCCTACCGAGGCTTATATTTTAAATATAACTTTAAACCTCTACATGTCTATGTAGAGGTTTTTTAAGACGGTATTTTTATAAAGAAAAAGGAGGTGTATTTGTGGCAAATGATTTTATTTTAAAACAAAAAGCTGGAGTCATATCAGAAATAGTTAATAAATCAAAAGAATCTAGTTCAGTTATTATAGTTGATTATCGTGGGCTTACAGTAGATGAGCTTACAGAACTTAGGAAGCAACTTAAGGAAGTAGATACTGATTTAAAAGTGTATAAAAATAGTCTTACAAAAAGAGCTATGGATGAATTAAAGTTAGATTTAGGTGATAGTTTACTTGGACCTAGTGCAATTAGTTTTTCTAAAGACACTGTATCTCCTGCTAAGATTTTAAGTATGTATGCGAAAAAGCATGATGCATTAAAAATTAAAGTTGGAATAATTGAAGGTAAAGTTGCTGATCTTGAATTAATCAACAAATTAGCTAGTATTCCATCTCGCGAAGGGTTACTTACCATGTTAGCATCGGGAATGATGGCCATTGTTAGAGATTTATCTATCTCACTTGATTTATACTCAAAACAATTAGGTGGAGATGAATCGTTGGCAAAAGAAGAATTGGTTCAAGAAAGCGATAAAAAAGCAATTGAAGTAGACGAACAATCCGAAGAAGCTACAGAGCAAGAAATGGTAGAGGAACTACCAAATAATGATAGTAAAAAAGAAAAGAAAGGTGAGGAGGAATAAAAATGGCAAAGTTAAACAAAGAAGATTTTATTAATTCATTAAAGGAAATGACAATTCTTGAAGTAAAAGAATTAGTTGATGCAATGAAAGAAGAATTTGGGGTGGATCTAAGTGCAGTAGCAGTCGCTGCAGCTCCAGCAGGAGAAACAGTTGAAGATACTGGACCAAGTACTGTTAATTTAGTGCTAACCAATGCTGGTGGAACTAAAATTCCAGTAATTAAATTAATTCGTGAAATTACTGGTCTTGGACTTGCTGAAGCAAAGGGTATTGCTGATAATGGTGGAACTATAAAAGAAGCTATTGCTACTGAAGAAGCAAATGAATTAAAAGCTAGGTTTGAAGAAACTGGCGCTACAGTAGAATTACAATAAAATAATAAAGGCCTACACATGTAGGCTTTTAGTTGTTTAAATAAGGAGATAATATGAATCATTATTTTAATAATAATCCTGATTCAAAAAGTAATAAAAAAGAATTTAATATAATTATTGGTGATATCAAATATACGTTTAATACTGATAATAGCGTTTTTTCTAAAAATTATTTAGATTATGGAACTAAGCTATTATTAAAATCTTTACCAATAAAAAAAATTAAGGGGCAAATTCTAGACTTGGGTTGTGGTTATGGACCGATTGGTATTTATATTGCTAAAAATACTAAAGTAAAAGTGCATATGGTAGATATTAATGAAAGAGCACTATTTCTTGCAAAGGAAAATTCAATAAAAAACGATGTTTTTACTAAGGTATACTTTAGTAATATATACGATAATATTAATGATAGGTTTGATTTTATTATTACTAATCCCCCAATCAGAGCAGGTAAAGAAGTTGTTTACAAAATGCTTTTTGAAGCTAAGAATTATTTAAAAAACAATGGAGAATTATGGTTGGTTGTGAGAAAGAAACAAGGAGCTGAAACAATAATTAGAGATTTAAAAACTGAATATAGAGTGGAAATTATAAATAAAGATAAAGGATATTGTATAATAAAGGCTATTTTGGTTGACTAATTGATAATATTTTGATAAAATTATAAATTGTTACATATTCTTTTTAAAGTTTATGTTCTTTGAATTATAAATAAAAATGGATGGGGTGGAAATGTGTCTTATAAGTTAGAAAATTTTGGACGTAGAAAAAGAAGAAATTTTGCTAAAGCAGAATATTCTCTAGCTATGCCTAATTTATTAGATGTTCAAAAGAAGTCATATCAATGGTTTCAAGAAGAAGGTATAAAAGAAGTATTAAAAAATTTATCCCCAGTTGATAGTTTCAATGGCGTTTTTTCGTTGGAATTTGGTGATTACAGTTGGGATGAACCTAGATACACTGTAAAGGAATGCCGTGATAAGGATGGAACTTATTCAGCTCCTTTAAAAGTGCAAGTTCGTCTTTTTAATCATGAAACAGGTGAAGTAAAAGGACAAGAAATATTTTTGGGTGATATGCCGATTATGACAGATAATGGATCTTTTATAATAAATGGCGCTGAAAGAGTAATAGTATCACAATTAGTTCGTTCTCCAAGTATATATTTCTTACAAGAAATTGATAAAAATGGTAGAATAACCTATAATTCACAAGTGATTCCTAATCATGGAACTTGGTTAGAGTATGAAATTGACGCTCGTGATGTTGTTTATGTTAGAATAGATCGTACAAGGAAAGTGGCGTTGACAACCTTACTTAGAGCATTGGGTTTATCAAGTGATGAAGATATATTGGAATTATTTGGAGAAGAAGAATATATTGTAAATACTTTAGCAAAAGATTCAACTAGAAATACTTCAGAAGCTTTAATTGAAATTTATGAAAAATTAAAACCAGGGGAACCACCTACAATTGAAAGCGCTAAAAATCAAATAATAACTAGATTTTTTGATGATCTTAGGTATGATTTGGCTAAGGTTGGTAGATATAAATTTAATAAAAAGCTAAATATTGCAGGGAGATTATTAAATCAAGTATTAGCCGAAGATATTGTAGTAAAGAATAAAGTAGTTTTAGAAAAGGGTACAAAATTAATTAAAGAAAATCTTGATATATTAGATAAATACTTAAAAGATGGTTATGGTCTTCAAGAAGTAAAAATTAATGAAGAATTAAATACTTTTAATAAAGTACAAATTATAAAAATTCAATCTCCAAATGATAGAAGAAAAACATTAAAGGTAATTGGAAATGATCAAAGCATATCAGCTAGAACGCTAACTATTTCTGATGTTTTTGCTTCGGCTTCATATTATTTTAATTTATTACACGATGTTGGAACTTTTGATGAAATCGATCATTTAGGAAATAGAAGAATAAAACAAGTAGGAGAATTACTTCAAAATCAATTTAAGATTGGTCTTTCTAGAATGGAAAGAGTTATTAGAGAAAGAATGACTACTCAAGAAATAGAAACAGTAACACCAAAAAGTTTGATTAATATTAGACCTGTCACAGCGGCTATGAAAGAATTTTTTGGTAGCAGCCAATTATCCCAATTTTTAGATCAAACTAATCCAATTGCCGAACTTACTAGCAAAAGACGTTTGTCAGCTTTAGGACCAGGAGGGCTTTCTAGAGATAGAGCGGGTATGGAGGTACGTGATGTTCATTACTCTCATTATGGAAGAATATGTCCAATTGAATCACCAGAAGGACCAAATATCGGGCTTATTAATTATCTTGCATTATATGCCGTGATAAATGAATATGGTTTTATAATGACACCTTATCGTAAAGTTGTAAAAGGTAAAATAACAGATGAAATAGTTTATTTAACTGCTGATGAGGAAAATGGTTATTATATTTCGCAATCAACTGTAAAAGTTAATGATAAAAGAGAAATAATAGTAGATCATGTTGATGCGCGTTATAATGGAAACAACGTTTTTGTAACAAAAGATCAAATAGATTATGTTGATGTGGCACCACAACAAATTATTTCAGTTACAAGTGATTGCATTCCTTTCTTGGAACATGATGATGCGGTTAGAGCGTTAATGGGAGCAAACATGCAACGCCAAGCTGTACCACTTTTAACTACTGAAGCACCACTTGTAGGCACTGGTATCGAACATATTGTGGCACATAATAGTGGTATATCTATTGTATCTAAAGCATCAGGAGAAGTTGAATATGTTGATGCAAGAAAGATTGTTATAAATACAAAGAGTGGTAAAGATACTTATCATTTAACAAATTTTGAACCTTCTAACCAAGGAACATGTTATACACATCGTCCTTTAGTAAAAAAAGGAGAAAAAGTAAAAAGAAACGAGATAATTGCTGATGGGGCTAGTACTGATAAAGGGGAATTAGCTTTAGGCAAAAATGTTGTTGTAGCATTTATGACTTATGATGGTTATAATTATGAAGATGCAGTTATTTTAAGTGAAAGATTAGTAAAAGATGATGTTTATACATCAATTCATATAGAAAACTATGAAATCCAAGCCAGGGAAACTAAACTTGGACCTGAAGAAATTACTAGAGATATTCCTAATGTGAGTGAAGATGCTAGAAAAAATTTAGATGCGAATGGTATTGTTAGAATTGGTACAGAAGTAAAAGAAGGAGATATATTAGTTGGTAAAGTAACTCCTAAAGGGATGACTGAACTTTCTAGTGAAGAAAAATTATTACATGCTATATTTGGTGAAAAAACTCGTGAAGTTAGAGATACTTCTCTTCGTGTTCCTCATGGTAGAGATGGTATTATTCATGATGTAAAAGTGTTTTCTAGAGAAAACAAGGATGAATTATCAGCCGGCATTAATATTGAAGTGAAAGTGTATATTGCACAAAAAAGAAAGATATCAGTTGGAGATAAAATGGCAGGACGTCATGGTAATAAAGGAGTTATATCTTTAATATTACCGGAAGAAGATATGCCATATTTACCAGATGGAACACCAGTAGATGTAATGTTAAATCCACTTGGTGTACCTTCACGTATGAATATTGGTCAAGTTTTAGAAATGCATCTAGGACTTGCTGCTAAGACATTAAATATTCATGTATCAACACCTGTATTTGACGGAGCAAGTTATCCTGAAATAGAAGAAATGATGAAAGAAGCAAATATTGCTGAAGATGGTAAAACTTGGCTCTATGATGGTAGGACTGGGGATAAATTTGATCAAAGAATATGTGTAGGAGTTATGTATATGATTAAATTAAATCATATGATTGATGATAAACTTCATGCTAGAGCAACAGGACCATATTCATTAGTAACTCAACAACCATTAGGTGGTAAAGCACAATTTGGTGGCCAAAGGTTTGGAGAAATGGAAGTTTGGGCCTTATATGCATATGGAGCAGCCCATACTCTTCAAGAAATGATGACTGTTAAATCAGATGATGTTATTGGTAGGGTTAAAGTTTATGAAGCATTAGTAAAAGGAAATCCAATTCAGGAAGCCGGAGTTCCAGAATCATTTAGGGTTTTAATAAAGGAATTCCAAGCATTAGGATTAGATATTTCGATTATTAATGATGATGATGAGTCGATTGAATTAAAAACAATAGAAGAAACAGAAGACAAAACTATAACCACCTTAAATATCGAGGAAATAGGCGAGAAAGATGATTCTGAGGTTTTAGAAGGAACAGATGGGGGTGAAGCTAAATGATAGAGGTAAATAAATTTAAGGCCTTAAGAATTGGTATAGCTTCTCCTGAAAAAATTCGTTATTTATCTTATGGCGAAGTAAAAAAGCCAGAAACAATAAATTATCGTACATTAAAACCAGAAAGAGATGGATTGTTTTGTGAAAAAATATTTGGGCCATCTAAAGACTTTGAATGTTTTTGTGGAAAGTACAAAAGAGTTAGATATAAAGGAGTAGTATGTGACCGTTGTGGAGTAGAAGTAACTCGTGCTAAAGTTAGAAGAGAAAGAATGGGTCATATTGAACTTGCTGCACCTGCAACTCATATTTGGTATTTTAAAGGGATTCCATCACGTATGGGACTTGTGCTAGACATGTCTCCTCGTGATTTAGAAGAAGTAATTTATTTTGTCTCATATGTAGTTGTTGATCCAGGGATTGCACCTTTAGAAAGAAAACAAACTTTATCAGAAAAAGAATATCGTGCTTACTACGAAAAGTATGGTAATGGTTTTAAAGTAGGTATGGGTGCTGAGGCTATAAAAGAGTTATTATCACAAGTTAATGTAGAGCAAGAAATTAAAAATATAGAAGAAGAACTAAAAGATACACAAGGACAAAAACGTACTCGTTTATTAAAGAGATTAAATGTTTTGAGCGCTTTCCTAACATCGGGAAATAAACCAGAATGGATGGTTTTAGATGTTATTCCAGTTCTTCCACCAGATGTTCGTCCAATGATTCAACTAGATGGTGGCAGATTTGCAACCAGTGATCTTAATGATTTATATCGTAGAGTAATAAATAGAAATAATCGTTTAAAAAAACTTATTGATTTAAATGCACCTAATATTATTATTCAAAATGAAAAAAGGATGTTACAAGAAGCTGTTGATGCTTTGTTTGATAATGGTAAAAGAGGGCGTCCAGTAACAGGTGCAGGTAATCGCCCACTTAAGTCTTTAACTCATATGTTAAAAGGTAAACAAGGACGTTTTAGACAAAATCTTTTAGGAAAAAGGGTTGATTATTCAGGTCGTTCTGTAATAGTAGTTGGGCCAGATTTAAAAATGTATCAATGTGGTCTGCCTAAACATATGGCTTTAGAATTGTTTAAACCACATATTATTAAAGGATTAGTGGAAAGAGGAATTGCACATAATATTAAAAGTGCAAAAAGATTAATTGAAAGTCTTGATGAAAGAGTATGGGATATTGTTGATGATGTTATTAAAGAACATCCAGTATTACTTAATAGGGCTCCAACTCTTCATAGACTAGGTATTCAAGCATTTGAACCAAAGTTAATTGAAGGGAAAGCAATTAGACTTCATCCACTTGTTACACCAGCATTTAATGCCGACTTTGATGGTGACCAAATGGCAGTGCATGTTCCCTTAACAGAAGAAGCAAAGGCTGAGGCTAGAATTTTAATGCTTGGAGCTAATAATATTTTGAGTCCACAAAATGGTAGACCAGTTGTTACACCTTCTCAAGACATGGTATTAGGTAATTATTACTTAACCATAGAAGAAAAAAGTGCTTTAGGTGAAGGAAGGATATTTAAAGATTCTAATGAAGCAATATCAGCTTATGATAGAGGAGAAATTTCTCTTCATGCAAGGATAGCTCTTCCAGTAAGTTCATTTAGACATAAATTGTTTACAGATGAACAAAAAGATATGTATCTAGTTACTACTCCTGGTAAAGTGATATTTAATGAAATATTACCAGATTCATTTCCTTATATAAATGAACCTACTACAGTTAATATTGAAACAATCACACCATTTGCTCATTTTATTAAAAAAGGTGAAAATATAGTTGATTTTATAAAAGGAAAGGAAATCATTGCGCCTTTTGCTAAGGCAACATTAGGAAATGTAATTGCGGAAATATTTAAACGTTATAAAACTACAGAAACATCTATTATGTTGGATAGATTAAAGGATTTAGGATTTAAATATTCATTTAAATCAGGAATCACTATTTCTGCTTCTGATATTGTAGTAAGTAAAACTAAACAAGAAATTATTGATAGATGTAATAAAATGGTAGAAAAAATAGCAAAGCAATATCAAAGAGGATTAATTACTGATGAAGAAAGAAAAGAAAAGATTGTTAAATTATGGGGAGATGCAACTGTAGAAGTTCAAGATGAATTAAAAGGTTATGCTAAAGAAAATATGAGTAACCCTATATTTATGATGATGAACTCAGATGCTAGAGGTAAAATAGGACAATTTAATCAATTGGCTGGTATGAGAGGATTAATGACTAAACCTAATGGTGAAGTTATTGAAGTTCCAATCAAATCTAACTTCTTTGAAGGAATTGGTATATCAGAATTCTTCATCTCAACTAGAGGTGCTCGTAAAGGGCAAGCTGATACTGCGTTAAAAACAGCAGATTCTGGTTATCTAACAAGACGACTAGTTGATGTAAGTCAAGATATTATTGTTAAAGAAGATGATTGTGGAGCAGAACAGGGTGTAGTAGTATCTGATTTCATAAATGAAAGAGATAATACTACAATTGAAACGTTACATGATCGTATTGTTGGTAGATTTGCTAGTAAGAAAGTTATTCATCCAGAAACAAAAGAAATTTTAATTAATAGAGATGAATTAATTACTGAACAAATAGCTGAAAAGATTATTAATTCAGGTATAAGAAAAGTAGAAATTAGGACGCTTCTATCATGTAAAACTCATCATGGGGTATGTCGTAAATGTTATGGTAGAAACCTCGCAACAGGTAATATTGTTGAAGTAGGAGAAGCTATTGGAGTTATGGCTGCTCAATCAATTGGGGAACCAGGAACTCAGCTTACTATGCGTACCTTCCACACTGGAGGAGTTGTTGGGGATGATATTACTCA
This sequence comes from Bacilli bacterium, assembly GCA_041655735.1. Taxonomy (GTDB): domain Bacteria; phylum Bacillota_I; class Bacilli_A; order RF39; family UBA660; genus JBBAEV01. Next base: position 14,234 of record JBBAEV010000010.1, read on the forward strand.
AGGTCTTCCCCGTGTTGAAGAACTATTTGAAGTTAGAAATCCTAAAGGAAAAGCTACTATTAGTATGATTGATGGAACAGTTACTAAGATTGTTGAAAAGAATGGCAAATTTGAAATAGATGTAACTAATGAAATTGAAACTCACACACATCTGAGTTTATACCGTGCTAAACTTGCTACCCAAAAAGGAGATAATGTAGTAGCTGGAGATAAGTTAACAGAAGGTTCTATTGATCCAAAGGAATTACTAGTTGTTACTGATCCGTTTACTGTTCAAGAATATATTGTTAAAGAAGTTAAAAAAGTATATTCTTCACAAGGTGTTGATATTAATGATAAACATATTGAAGTTATTGTTAGAAGAATGCTTTCTAAGATAAGAATAAATGAAGCTGGAGATACTAAATTCTTACCTGGGTCACTTGTTAATATTCATGAATTTACTGAAGGTAATAAAAATGTAATATTGAAAGGTAAAAAACCAGCTATAGGAAAACCTGTTATTCTAGGTATTACTAAAGCATCTTTAGAAACTGATTCGTTCTTATCATCTGCTTCATTCCAAGAAACAACAAGAATGTTAACTGATGCAGCTATTGCTGGTAAAGTTGATGAATTAAAAGGATTAAAAGAAAATATTATTATTGGTAAGTTAATTCCGGCAGGAACAGGGCTTAGAGCTTATAGTGATGTTGAGACAGAACTTGAAAGTAATTTTATTGATGATGAACCAATGGAAATACTAGAAGAAGAATTCATATAAAATTCTTCTTTTTTATTTGACAAAGATAATTATAAATGATAAATTTATATCACTTATGTTACAACTTCATTATGTATTAGGGGGTGTTTTTTTATGAAAAAAAGGAACATCGAAAAAGAATTAGAAAAAAGAACATTTAAAGAAATGTGGAAATATTTCAAAAAGGTAATGAAGATTGTCTATAGCATTGATAAGAAATCTGTTATATTAGTAGCGTTATTTTGGGGCTTATCTGCTTTTTTTGCTCCTATTCATACATTTTTGTTAGCAAAAGTAATTAATGATGTATTAATATCAGAGTTCTCTATGGTGGTATTAATTATGTTTATTATTATGAGTCTTGCTTGGGTGCTTGTTGGTCCTTTAGGAGACTACTACAATATAATCTTACGACATAAAATAAAATATCAGGTTGATCTTATGTTGCAGGGAAAACTAGACACTTTAAATATTGAAGATTTTCAAAATAAAGAATTATATGATAATATTGAGAGAGCTAGTAACAGCAACTTCGAAGTTCCATTTGTTGTTACTGATTTTATGACCCTCCTTAATAAATCTATCAAAATGCTAGCCTATTTAGGTATGATAGTGCTTTGGAGGTGGTGGATATTTGCGATAATTTTTACAGTTAATGTGGTTGTTTTCATTAAAAAATATAAACTATTAAGATTAAGTTATGTTAAATATTGGGATTTAACAACGGAACAAAGAAAAGCTAACTATTATTCATTTACGATGCGAAAAAAAGAATCAATGATAGAATTAAAAAGTTTAAATGCTTTTAAATACATTTTAGAGAAATATCGGAGGATAAGATATAAAGTATTTAAAACTGGTATGGATGTATCCAAGAAAGAACTAAAAAATGAAATAGAAGTTAGAATAATGGATGAAATTATGGGCTTGATATTTTTAGTGTATTTAATTATTCAAGCTCTAGCGAAGAATATCTTGGTTGGTAGTTTATATGCTTATAATGTATCCATTAAACAAATTAGTTTTTTGATGAAAAATGTGACTGAGGAGCTCGCTATTATAAATATTAGATTATTAAATGCTAAAGAATTAGTTGATTTCTTAGAGCTTGATACAAATTATATTGATGGGGCTATGGAATTAAAAAAGATAAACACAATAGAATTTAAACATGTGTGGTTTAAATATCAAAATAACAAAAAATATGCTTTAAGAGATGTTAATTTAGTTATTAAAGATAATGATAAGATTGCGCTTATTGGTGAGAATGGTTGTGGGAAAACAACCTTAATGAAGTTATTAATGAAGATTCATGTTTCTACAAAAGGAAAGCTTCTTATTAATGGTATTGATATAAAAGAATATAATACTGAATCATTAAGAAATAAAATAACAATGTTATTTCAAGAGCTAACTATATATGAAGATACAGTAAGGGAAAATATTACTTTAGATAAAAAGAAAAAAGGTGTAGATAATGTTTTAGCGTCTGTTCCTTCCAAGAAATTTAAAGAAGAATTAAAAAACATGCCAAAAGGAATTGATACAATTCTTGGTACTTGGTTTGGAGATGGCAATGAAATTTCTAAAGGGCAACAACAACGTCTTGCTTTAGCTAGAATATTTAATAGGGCTGATAGCGTACTACTTTTAGATGAACCTAATTCAGCGCTTGATCCAAAGGCTGAAAAAGAATTGTTTGAATATATTACCAATAATAAACAAGATAAAATTTGTATTCTTACTCTTCACGTTTTTACTAATATAAATCAATTAGATCGCATTGTAATGTTTGAAGAAGGCAAAATAATTGCTGAAGGTAGTCATGAAGAACTATATAAGAAGTCTAAGGAATATAAAGAGTACTTTGATTTACAACAAATTTCTAAGTAAAATAAAAATGCTTTTAAGGTCTTCTTATTTTAAAAATTAATGTTATACTAAAAATAGTAGTATTATGAATAATAAAAAATATGATATAGAAAAAGATTTTGTTGTAAAGCTATTTGGAGGCATTATCTTAGTTACTTTTCTTTGTTATGTGGTTTTAGGAACTTTAATAGAAGAGTTTAAAAAGGAGCGTTATTATTTTGTTTTTTTTGTATTATTTCTCTTTTGCAAATGATAAGAAAAAGAAAAGTAGTGTTAAATAATCATCAAAAAGTAATAATATTAACGATAATATTAATGGTATTTTTAGGGATAATATCATTAATGCCTTTTTATGAACTAATAAAAAAAGTATATTATTCATAAAAAAGTATTATATTTTATTGACATGCATATATTAAAAATGGTATATTAATAGAGCTTGGAATTATAGTTTTGCTTTAGGCAAAACTTATTATTCTTTATAAAATGAAACACCGGGATGTGTGGATAGAAAGGAGTTTATATATGCCTACAATTAGCCAATTAGTAAGAAAAGGAAGAAGAAGAAAAACGAGATCTAGTAAATCACCTGTATTAGGATTTGGATGGGATAGTATTAATAAGAAAACTTCTTATTATAGTTCAGCTCAAAAACGTGGTGTTTGTACACGTGTTAATACTGTTACACCTAAGAAACCAAACTCAGCATTACGTAAGATTGCTCGTGTTAAATTAAGTAATGGTAAAGAAGTTACCGCGTATATACCAGGAATAGGACATAATCTACAAGAACATAGCGTTGTGTTACTTCGTGGGGGACGCGTTAAAGACTTAGTTGGTGTGCGTTATCATATTATTAGAGGAACACTTGATACAGCGGGAGTTCAAAATCGTAAACAAGGTCGTTCTAAGTATGGTGCAAAAAGACCTAAATAATATATAAAAAGATTGGAAGGAGGATTTTATTATGCGTAAGAGACAAGCAATAAAAAGAGATGTATTACCAGATCCTATATATAATTCAAAAATTATTACTAAATTAATTAATAATATAATGTTGGATGGTAAAAAGGGAAAAGCACAAAAGATTTTAAATGATGCTTTTGAAATGATAAAAGAAAAAACTAATGAAAATCCTATAGATGTATTTAAAAAAGCATTAGAAAATATAAAACCGGCATTAGAAATAAGATCACGCCGTATCGGTGGAGCAAATTATGCTGTTCCGATAGAGGTTAATGATGAAAGGGCTCAAACTTTAGGGCTTCGTTGGTTAATACAACACGCTAGATCTAGAGCTGGTAAAGGATTAGTTGAAAAATTGGCAAATGAAATAATAGATGCTTCAGAGGGAACAGGTGGAGCAGTTAAGAAAAGAGAAGACACTCATCGAATGGCTGAAGCTAATAAGGCTTTTGCTCATTATCGTTGGTAATATATAAGTAGAAAGGAGTATAGCGTATGGTTCGTACAACCCCGTTAGAAAAAATAAGAAATATTGGTATTATGGCACATATTGATGCGGGAAAAACTACTGCAACAGAACGTGTTTTATACCATACAAAGGTAACACATAAAATTGGTGAAACTCATGATGGTGAAGCGCAGATGGACTGGATGGATCAAGAAAAAGAACGTGGTATTACTATTACTAGTGCTGCTACAACTGCATTTTGGAAGGGATACCGTTTTAATATAATAGATACCCCAGGGCATGTGGATTTTACTATTGAAGTTCATAGATCACTTCGTGTATTAGATGGAGCTGTGACTTTAATCGATGCTCAAGCTGGTGTTGAACCACAAACTGAAACAGTTTGGCGACAAGCTACTGAATTTAAAGTTCCAAGAATTATTTTTGCGAATAAAATGGATAAAATGGGAGCCAATTTTGAATACAGTTTAAAAACTATAAAGGATCGTTTAGGCGTAAATGCAAAGCCTATTCAATGGCCAATTGGAGCTGAAGCAGATTTTAATGGTATTATTGATTTAATTGAAATGAAAGCCTATCAATATGATGGTGGTAAAGAAGAAGAAGTTAAAGAAATAGAAATACCTGAACATTTAAAAACAATTGTTGAACAAAAAAGATTAGAATTGATTGAAGCTGTATCTGAATATGATGACGATTTAATGATGGCATATTTAGAAGGAGAAGAAGTATCAATTGATTTAATTAAAAAAGCTATTAGAAATGGTACTTTAGCAGTACAGTTCTTTCCAGTAATGTGTGGTTCAGCTTTAAGTAATATGGGTATAAAATTATTACTTGACGCAGTTGTTGATTATTTGCCATCACCTACTGATGTAGAATCAATAAAAGGTACAGATTTAAACGGTAATGAAGCAGAAAGACATCCATCAGATAGTGAACCATTTAGTGCTTTAGCATTTAAAGTCATGACTGATCCATTTGTAGGAAGACTTACTTTCTTTAGAGTATATTCAGGTTCATTAAATAGTGGTTCATATATTTTGAATTCTTCAAAAAATAGTAAAGAAAGAATTGGTCGTATTCTTCAAATGCATGCGAATGATAGAAAAGAAATAGATGGAGTATTAGCTGGGGATATTGCAGCTGCAGTAGGACTTAAAAATACAACTACAGGAGATACTTTATGTGATGAAAAGAAGGCAGTAATTCTTGAGCCTATGGAATTTCCAGAACCCGTGATTAGTGTTGCGATAGAACCAAAATCACAAGCTGATCAAGATAAAATGGCTTTAGCTCTTCAAAAACTTGCGGAAGAAGATCCGACCTTTAGAACTAGTATTGATCATGAAACTGGGCAAACAGTTATATCTGGTATGGGAGAATTACACTTAGAAGTTCTTGTTGAAAGAATGAAAAGAGAGTTTAAAGTTGAAGCTACAGTTGGGAAACCACAAGTTGCTTATCGTGAAACAATTAAGGTTGCTGCTGATTGTGAAGGGAAATATATTAAACAATCAGGAGGCCGTGGAAACTATGGGCATGTATGGATTAAATTTGAACCATATACAGAAGAAAATTACTTATTTGTTGATAAGATAGTTGGAGGATCGGTTCCTAGAGAATATATTCCAGTAGTTGATAAAGGATTACAAGAAGCATTATCAACTGGAATACTCGCGGGTTATCCAATGATAAATATTAAGGCGACATTATTTGATGGTTCATATCATGATGTTGATTCAAACGAAATGGCCTTTAAAATAGCTGCTTCTATGTCGTTAAAAGAAGCAAAGAAAAGATGTAGTCCAGTGTTACTAGAGCCAATTATGGCTGTAGATGTAGTTGTTCCAGAAGAATATGTTGGAACAGTAATGGGTGATATAACAGCGCGTAGAGGATGTCCTACTGGACAAGAATCAAGAGGTAACGCTATTATGTTATCTGCTAAGGTACCACTAGCCGAAATGTTTGGTTATGTAACAAGCCTTCGTTCTAATACGCAAGGTCGAGGAACATCAACAATGATTTTTGATCATTATCAAGAAGTTCCAAAAAACATTGCTGAAGAGATAATCAAAAAAAATAGTGGAGAATAAGTTCTAAACACTTGAAATTATCTCAAGTGTTAGATAAAATATAATATATAAAAGGAGGAAGAAAAAAATGGCAAAAGAAAAATTTGATCGTTCAAAACCACACGTAAATATTGGTACAATTGGACATGTAGACCATGGGAAAACCACATTAACCGCAGCTATTACTGCAATTTTATCAAAACAAGGAAAGGCACAAGCAACAAAATATGATGAAATAGATAAGGCACCTGAAGAAAAAGAACGTGGTATAACAATAAATACATCTCATGTTGAATATGAAACTGATAAACGTCATTATGCTCACGTTGATTGCCCAGGGCATGCTGATTATGTAAAAAATATGATTACTGGGGCAGCACAAATGGATGGAGCAATCTTAGTTGTTTCAGCAGCAGATGGTCCAATGCCTCAAACTCGTGAACATATTTTATTGTCACGTCAAGTTGGAGTGCCTCGTATGGTAGTATTCTTGAATAAGGTTGATATGGTTGATGACAAAGAATTGTTAGATTTAGTAGAAATGGAAGTTCGTGATTTATTAACTGAATATGGATACGAAGGACAAGAAACTCCAATAATTGCTGGATCTGCATTAAAAGCTCTTGAAGGTGACCCTGCATATGAAGAAAATATTATCGAATTAATGAGTGCAATCGATGAATGGCTTCCAGAACCTACAAGAGAAACTGATAAACCATTCCTAATGCCTATCGAAGATGTATTTACTATCACAGGACGTGGAACAGTTGTTACTGGTCGTGTTGAACGTGGAATGATTAAAGTCAATGATGAAGTTGAAATTATAGGAATTAAACCTACTAATAAAACAGTTGTTACTGGAATTGAAATGTTCCGTAAGCAATTAGATGACGCACAAGCAGGAGACAATGCGGGGTTATTACTTCGTGGTGTTGCAAGAGAAGATGTTGAACGAGGTCAAGTAATTGCTAAACCTGGTACTGTTACTCCACATAAGAAATTCAAGGCTGAAGTTTATGTATTGAGTAAAGAAGAAGGTGGACGTCATACTCCATTCTTCCCAAATTATCGCCCACAATTTTACTTCAGAACTACTGATGTTACTGGCGTAATTGAATTACCACAAGGTGTTGAAATGGTAATGCCAGGAGATAAAGTGGAAATGACTGTTGAGTTAATTGCGCCAATTGCTATTGAAAATGGTACTAACTTCTCTATCCGTGAAGGTGGAAGAACTGTTGGTGCTGGTGTAGTTAGTGAAATAATTGAATAATAAAAAAATACTCAAATGAGTATTTTTTTATATATATTTATTTAATGATTGCTCAAATAATTTAATATGAACTTCTTCATCTAATATTATTCTTTTTAAGACATCTTGAATATATCGATCTTTAATAAGATTAATATCATTCAAGTAATTTTGAATTGCTTTTTTTTCGGTTTCTATACTATATTCTAATTGATTTTTAATATTATCTTTGTAAAAAATATATTTTCCTGACCAATAATTATTAGTATTATAGCCACCCCTATAAACTGGTTTTTCTCCTAATAGAGTAATTAATTTTGCTAATATTTCTAAATGTAACATTTCAGTAATTGAAATGTTTTCAAAAAGTTCAGCAATTTCTTTATTTGTATCAGAAATAAAATAAGCGTATAAATATTGATTTATCGCAGACATTTCACTAACTATACCAGCATAATCATTCATTAATATTTCAGCATAGTATTTATTTTTAGATTGTACCTTAATTGGTGGATAGAGTTCTTGGCTAGAATAACCAGGTCTTATATGTTCGTTATGTTCCATTTTTCCTCCTTTGGTATAATTTATTCATATTGAATACTATATATTAATATAAAGGAGGTAATATGGATATTAAGAAAAGTTTTAATGAAAAAGAAGCAAGGATTATCGCAAATGAACTTGGAATAGATTTTAACAAACAAAAATTTGACTTAGAACAGTTCAGAAAAGGTCTTGATGTTGAGTTAGAACATGGTAAAATAGATTTAAATACTAACGTATCATTTGATAAACCAATAATAACTGGTAAAATAGCACTTGCACATCTAAATGAGTTTCCTGATTATTATACAAGACTTGAAAAGATGGAAAAGGAAGCTCAAGAATATTGGAAAAAAGAAAATAAATCTACTAGTTAGTAGATTTATTTATTTAATTTAAATTTATTTCTTAATAAGTATAATCTTTTGAAGAAATAATATCTTTGTTTTTTAATTAATAAATCAAATTCTCCAATATATTCTATTATTTTACCATTAAATGCTTTTTTAAAATTATATAGCCCATAATATCTATTATTTTCTTTTTCAAAATTACCAGATATACCATTTAAATGCATAATACTATATCCTTTGCTTATATAATATTCCATGGTACGCCATTTTAAATAATGATTTGGGTTAAAAGATTTATATTTATTATCATAGCCATCTATTAAAAAGAATATTTCATTTCCATATTTAATTATTGCACTACCCGCAATAATTTTTCCCTCTGGATACTTACTGGTCATTTTTATTCCTAATATAACATTATTTTTATATTCATTTAATAAATTATCAGAACATATCTTTTTATTTATGAGATTAAGGCGATTTGCTTTGTTAGTTGTTAATTCTTCATTTATTTGACTGTTGTTATCAGCCTCTTCATCATAAATTTCTCTTGCGTATTTTAAATATTGATTAAAATCTATTTTTGCAAACCATAATTCAAACATATTTTTATCATGAAATATGTTCCAAAAGTCTTCATAATAATTTAATCCTCTAAGATGATGCTTTTTCTTTACAAAATTATAAAACGTTTTTATATCCTCAATAGATCCTTTGGTAATATTTATTCCTTTTTTTGCAGCAGATCTTATTTTCGTTTTTAATTCTTTATCAAAAGCATTAAATAAATCATCACTAGAATTTTTTACTTCAGTAATAATATTCCATCTTGGCTTTAGTGCTTCAAAAGCATTATTAAATCCTAAATGAACATAACCAATATCTTTTAAATATTCAATTACATGTTGATTATTATCATTTTCTATATTACCATCCTGGTTTCGTTTTTGATAAATAATTGGTGGATCAATTTTTAGAAATACAAAACTTTTAAAACGCAAAAATTTTTTAAGTTTTTTTGTAAATGTTTTCAACAATTTATAATCATTAAAATCTATTAAAAAGCCTCTTGGTGCATAAGCAAATTTATAATGAAAAAATATTTTTCTATATAGTATTAAGGAAGCGGCTTTAATTGTTTGATTGTCATCTATTAAACCAATATATACAGCTTTAAAACCATGTTTACTTATTAAATCGCCATAAGATGACGTTTGATAAAAAGATCTATTAGGATGAATTATTGCATAATTATCAAATTCTTTTTTTGTTAGTTCTATTATTTTCATTGTAATACTCCTTTTGTACAGATTATTGTATTATAACATATATTTTATAGTTTTATCAATATATTTTCTTTGCGTAATAATCTTTTAAATAGTATAATGATATTGTAAGAGAGGAGAATGAGCATGCCATTTATAAAAAAAATAATAGGAAGAGAAATATTAGACTCAAGAGGCAATCCTACAGTTGAAGTAGATGTTATTACACAAAGTGGTGTATTAGGAAGAGCAAGTATTCCAAGTGGTGCTTCTACTGGAGAAAGAGAGGCCTTGGAACTTAGGGATAATGATGAAAAGAGATATTTAGGTAAGGGAGTATTAAAGGCTGTTAATAATATTAATAATGTTATTAAGAGTAACCTTATTGGTAAGGATGTTAGAAAACAAGCGGAAATAGATAATTTATTAATTAAATTAGATGGTACAGAAAACAAAGAAAATTTAGGGGCTAATACAATATTAGGAGTATCACTAGCGGTGTTAAAAGCAGCAGCTAATTATGAAGAATTACCTCTTTATAAATATATTGGTGAAGGAAGAAAGCTTCCTAAACCAATGATGAATATATTAAATGGTGGAGCTCATGCGAATAATAATTTAGATATCCAAGAATTTATGATTGCGCCTAATAAAGAATCATTTAAAGAAAATTTAAGAATAGGTGCAGAAGTATTTCATAATTTAAAGAAGATATTAAAAGAAAAAGGTTTTGTGACATCAGTTGGAGATGAAGGGGGCTTTGCGCCTAATTTATCGAATAATGAAGAAGCATTAATTTTAATTATGGAAGCTATAAATGATGCTGGATATAAACCGGGGGTTGATGTATCTATTGCGCTTGATGTAGCGGCGTCTAGCTTTTATAAAGATGATAGGCAAAAATATTTCTTTGAAAATAGATTTCTTACTAGTGATGAATTAATAGAATATTACCAAGTAATAACTAATAAATACCCGATTATTTCTATAGAGGATGCATTAGATGAAAATGATTGGGAAGGATTTAAAAAAATTACTGAAAAGCTTGGAAATAAGATACAATTAGTAGGTGATGATTTATTTGTTACTAATAAGAAGTTATTAGAAAAAGGTATTGAAAGTAAAGTTTGTAATGCGATATTAATAAAGGCAAATCAAATAGGAACTGTTTCTGAAACGATTGAAACTATTAATTTAGCTAAAAATAATAATTATAAAACAATTATTTCTCATCGTAGTGGTGAAACAGAAGATACATTTATTTCTGATCTTTCAGTAGGATTAAATCTTGGTCAAATAAAAACAGGATCACTTAGTAGAGGGGAAAGAATTTGTAAGTATAATCAATTACTTAGGATTGAGGAAGAAATAAGAAAATAAAGTGCTCTGGGAAGTGAGATTATGAATAATTATAAAGAGATTAAAGAAGTTTTATTTAATATTCCAGATGATAAATTAATTCTTTTAGCTGGGCATGAATGTCCTGATATGGATTCAATTGGTTCAACTCTTGCGTTAACTAGATTTTTAAATAAAATAGGTAAAAAAGCATTTATGTTACTTGAAGAAAAGGAATTAAAAAAGTTAGATTGGTTTAAAGATAATAGTTATATAATTAGTTCTAGTAATGAAAATCCCTATTGTTTTATTTTTTTAGATACTAATAGAAAATCAAGAACAGGTGTTTATGAAAAATATTTTGATAATGCTGAATTAACTATTAATATTGATCATCATGAAAATAACAAAGTGGAGGCTAAGTATGTATTATCAATAAGCGAAATTAGTGCCACTTCAGAAATAATTTATAATTTTTTCAAAATGTTTGATATTAAAATAGATAAAAAAACAGCTGAATTATTATATGCCGGCCTAATAACTGATACATATTGTTTTTTTCAAAGAACTACATCATTAACTTTTATGATGGCTGCGGAATTATTAGAGTATGATATAGATTATAGTATGATAACAATGGAATGTTATTCAAGTATAACTAATGAAGAAGCAAATGCATTAACTGATATGCTATCTAACATTAATTACAATGAATTCCATTATATTATTATAAACAAAAAGAACGACATTTATCAAAATATAAATTATACTACAATATTTAAAAAATTAGTGTTTATTATTAGAAATATTAAGGAGATAAAATTATTAGGTATATTTATGTTAGATGATGACAATGTTATTGGAGAATATAGAAGTAATTGTGATATAGAGGTTGATAAATTGGCACAAAAATTAAATGGTGGCGGACATAAAAAAAGCTCTGGTTTTGTAACTAATTTGTCAATAAATGAAGTGATAGATATTACAAAAGATTATATTAAAAGTTGGCAACAATAATATTAATTTTATAATATTTGCGTTTTTATATTTAATATGTTAAATTATATATCAAGGAGGAAGAAATGGATACATTACTATTGATTGTTTCAATATTATTAATTATATTAGTTTTACTACAAAGTGGCAAAGCAGAAGGAGCTTCTTCCATAATTCAAGGGGGAAATAGTGAACTTTTTAAGAATAGAAAAGAAAGAGGAGCAGAGCTTTTTATTACTCGTTTTACTATGTTTCTTGGAATACTATTCTTTGGCTTGTCACTTATTATGTCATTTTTATAAATAAGACTTATGTTTAAGTCTTTTTTATTTTATAATAATAGTAGTAGAGGTGAAATTATGAAACAACAAGTAATAGACATTTTTAAAGATGATAGATTATCACTAACAATTAATGAAATATATGAGAGATTAGATTTAACTACCTCAGAAGATTTTAAAGAATTAGTTAAAGTAGTTAATGATTTAGAAGAAGAATATATAATATATCGTTCTAAAAAGAATAAGTTTTCTTTATTTGAAGATACTGGATTAAAAAAAGGTGTTCTACGAGTTAATAAAAAAGGTTTTGGTTTTGTCGAGCAAGATGAAGAAGATATATATGTATCACAAGATAATATGAATAGTGCTATTCATAATGATTCAGTATTAGTAGAAATTATTAATAATAAGTCATTAAAACTAGAGGGAAGAATAGTAAAGGTAATTCAAAGAAAAACTGATACTTTTGTAGGAGAGTTTTGCCTAGATAAGAAAAATAGAGGATATATCGTATTAGATGATGCAAAAGTAAAAATATTAGTTTTAATTGATAAGAAATTTCAAAAGGGAGCTATGCCAGGGCATAAAGTATTAGTTAGAGTAAAGAAGGAAATAGAAAAAGGAAAATATGAAGGGCATGTTTTAAAAATAATAGGGCATAAGAATGATCCAGGCGTAGATATATTGTGTATAGTTTATAAATATGGTATCAATGATGAATTTAGCAATGAATTAATGGATGAAGTTAACGACCTTCCTGATAGTGTATCTAGTGAAGAAATAGTGAGAAGAAAAGATTTAAGGAATGAATGCATTGTGACTATTGATGGCGATGATGCAAAGGATTTAGATGACGCGATAAGTATAAAGAAAACTGATGGGGGATATATATTAGGAGTTCATATTGCGGATGTTTCTCATTATGTAAAAAAGGATACATTAGTTGATCAAGAAGCATATGACAGAGGGACTAGTGTATATCTGGCAGATAGAGTTATTCCTATGCTTCCCCATAAATTATCTAATGGGATATGTTCATTAAATGAAAAAGTAGATCGTTTAACTATTACTTGTGAAATGGAAATAGACAATTTAGGTAAAATAAAAAACTATAATATATATGAAAGTGTTATTAATTCTAAAAAGAGGATGACTTATAAAGCGGTAAATAGTATTTTAGAAGAAAATATAATACCAGAAGGCTATGAATCTTTTGTGGGGATGTTAAGGTTAATGGAAGAATTATCATTAATACTTTCTAGGGATAAAGAAAAAAGAGGGTCAATTGATTTTGATACTTATGAATCTAAAATAATCGTAGATGAAAATGGAAAGGCTATTGATATTCAAAAAAGGTATTATGGTAAAGGAGAAAAATTAATAGAAGACTTTATGATTGCGGCTAATGAAACAGTTGCGTCTCATATCTTTTGGATGAAATTACCTTTTGTATATAGAATACATGAAAACCCTAAATCAGAAAAGATTGCTCAATTTATTCAGTTTGTTAGTAGTTTAGGGTATAAAATAAAAGGAATCACTAAAAAACTTTATCCTAAAGAAATACAAGGATTATTAAATCAGCTTAGGGACAAAAAAGAATTTCATATTTTTTCGACACTACTTTTAAGAAGTATGAAAAAAGCTATATATAGTAGAGATAATGTAGGACATTATGGACTGGCTAGCAAATATTATACTCATTTTACTTCACCAATCAGGAGATATCCTGATACTACAGTGCATAGATTATTAAGAGAGTATTTATTCTTAAATAATACTGACAAAGAAAATACAAGTTATTGGCATGATGTATTAGAACCATTGACTCTTCATTCATCAGAAAAAGAAGTAGATGCGGTAGATTGCGAAAGAGAAGTTGACGACATGAAGAAAGCTGAATATATGATGGATCATATCGGAGAAGAATATAAAGGAATTATTTCTGGGGTAATGAATTTTGGTTTATTTGTAGAACTTGATAATTCAATAGAAGGATTAGTACATGTGAATGATATGAATGATTATTATATATTTGATGAAGATTCTATGGTGTTAATTGGAGAAAGAAATAAGAAAAAATACAGAATAGGAGATAGAATAAAAGTAAAGGTTACAGCTGCATCTAAAGAAGCTAAAACTATTGATTTTGAAATAGTAGAATGAGGGTGATTAGATGAAGGTTAAAATGCAAGTGATAGTAATTATTACTGTGATAGGCATTACATACTTATTGTTTTCTTATTATGAAAAGCTTCCTATTAGTTGGTTTAAAACAAAAGAGGATATTACTGAAAAAGAGGAACGCGAAGAGAAAGAAAAAACATATAATTTAAGTTTACTAATGGTTGGAGATGCATTAATACATGAATCTGTTTATAAAGATGCATATATAGGAAATGATGTATATGATTTTAGTAAGATGTTTAAATATATTAAACCTATTGTATCAGAATATGATTTAGCTTTTTATAATCAAGAGGCCATTATAGGAGGCAGAGAACTAAGAATATCTGGTTATCCGTTATTTAATGCTCCTTATGAAATAGGAGATGAAATGATTGATATGGGATTTAATTTAGTGTCTTTAGCTAATAATCATACTTTAGACAAAAGAGAACAAGGAATTATAAATTCTTTAAATTATTGGGAAGAAAAAAATGTAATGGTGGCAGGATGTTCTTTAAGTGAAGAAGATAGAATAAAGGATAACATTCAAACCAAAAATAATATTTCTTATACATTACTGGCTTATACAATGCGTACTAATGGATTAAAAATACCTACAGGAAAAGATTATTTAGTTAATGTTTATAATAAAGAAAAAGTAAAACAGGATATTGAAAGAGTAAGAGACAAGGTAGATGTATTAATGGTTTCAATGCATTGGGGATCTGAATATACCAATACTCCTACCAGTGAGGAAAATGAAGTAGCTAATTATTTAGCTTCTTTAGGAGTAGATATTATTATTGGTCATCATCCTCATGTTGTTCAACCAATTGATTTTATAGATGATACTTTAGTAATATATTCACTAGGTAATTTTATATCTGCGCAGATAGGTATAAATAGATTAACGGGATTAATGGTATCACTTGATATTAAAAAAATAGTAGACAAGTATGAAACTACTATTAGTTATAAAAATATAGAGGGGACATTAATATATACTTATTATAGTAAGTGGCGTAACTTTAAAGTTATACCTTATAGTGAGCTAACCAAT
>JBBAEV010000011.1:0-25313 GCA_041655735.1 Bacilli bacterium
ATAACTTTATTATTAGTAATAGCATTACCTTTTATATTTAATTTAACAATAGAAGTACAAAATAAGGTGCTTGATGTACAACCTGATCCAGAAAATCCAGGAGAATTAATGATGGGGGATGACAATTTAATAAGAAAAGTCATTCTGCCTATTATGCCTGAGTATAAATTATATACATCTACTTACGGTTATGAATGCAAATATCAACTTGCAAATTTAATTGAAACAACTGATCCAGTAGAATTAACCGATGAACAAGTATTAACAAATTTATTTTATGGTGGTATATATGCAGTTTATGTAAAAGATGCTAATGTGAGAAATGATGAGGTGTATATTTCTCGTGAAGAAAAAAACAAATGGTTAGACTTAGTTAAATTAGATAATGGAGAATATGATATTTATAATTATCCTCAAATAGATGATACATTAGAAAACGAAAACATTACAAGGAATAGCGTTACTCTCCCAGCTTTCGTTGAATATAAATCGAGTACTGTAGATAGGGGTTTAGGAGAAGTGATAGTAGAAATAGTTCACGGCATATTTTATGATGAGAATACCAATTATTGGTATTCCAAAGGATCTACATCTTCTGATCCTGGAGTTGAAAAAATCTTAGGCTTTGGTTCTAAACCTTTATCAGGATCTACATATAACTTTGGAGATGCTCCATTAAAAACTAGTTGTTTACCCTATTTTTTTACTGTTAATAGTATTGAAAGAAGTCATTATGATTGGGATATAGTTGCAACATATGATTATGATTTTATAAGAACAACTTATCTTTTTGTATTACATGATGAAGATAATGATCTTAATAATTATAGTTTATATGAAAATTTATCTGATTATGATTTAACAGAAATAAATGGGTTTCCCTACTATACCTTAGTTGAAGCAAAACCTAATATATTAGAAGAATACCCTCTTGAAGGCGGTAAATTAATAGTATCATATTTGATGCAAACATTTATGAAGAGTAATAATGCCGAATATAAAGAAGCAATAAAAAGTGGAGGGTATGTAACTTTAACAGAAACAAAGGCAATGGATGAAACAAATATATCTTCTGATAAATATATAGAATATACGCCATTTATATCAACAATATTAATATTAGGTGTGTTAATAGTAATTGCATCAGTAACTTTAGATATAGCATTACGGATAGTAAAATTAGGCTTTCTTCAAATAATCGCACCAATTCCAGTAATAACAAATGTAGTAGAAAAAAACTATGCAAATTCAATGTTAAAAAGATGGGTAGATGAATATATAAAAACATATGTAGATCTATTCTTGAGATTAGCTATGATTTACTTTGTAATGTTTTTACTAGACGTGTTATTAAAACTAATAGATACAATGGAATTCACGCTAATAAATATATTCATCCTAATAGGAGCATTAATGTTTTTGAAACAAGCACCAACATTAATAGGAAATTTATTTAAAATAGAGGGAATGGCAGATGGAACATTTAGTTTAAATCCAATGAAAAAGTTAAGAGGAATCCCAGTGGTAGGAAAAGCAACAGCTTTCGGATTAGGAACATTAGGAGGATTAAGACAAGGATTATTTAAAGGGAAGTTATTTGGTGGAGCGCTAAAAGGAGGGTTAGCAGGAGCTAAGACGGTACCATTTTCTGGATTAGATCCAAAAGCAGATTATAAAAGGTCAGCATTTAATGTTGGACGAGATAGTGTGTTACAAGAAATAACGGGGAATGAAAAAGCGAAATCAGGATTTATGAATAGATTAGAAAATAAACTAGACGATAGTTTGGGTGGCGTAAATAAAGCAAGAAGAAAAGCCAAAAAAGAATATAAAGCGGCTGGAGGAGCCCAAACATCAGCACAAGAAGTATATGATGTAGCAAGTAAAAGAAGAACAAATGCACAGGGGGCAACAGCAACAGCAAAAAGCACATTAGCAGGAAGTGTAAAAGTAGCAGATGCAGCGACTAAAAACGCAGAAGCAGCCAAAGGGGTAGCAGCCACAACAGAAACGTTAGCACAGTTAGCTTCAGGGGATTTATCATCAAAAAGATCGTCATTAAGAAGCGCAAGGAGTGCAACAGCCGCAGCAAGAGCAAATAGAGAATCATTAGAACATAATTTAAGCGGAGCACGGGAAAATTATGAGATAGAAGCAGAAAAAACAAGAAAAATAAATGAAGGAATAGGAAGATATCAAAGACAATACGAAGATGCAAAGAGGGCTGGAAATGAAGAAGATATGAGAAAGGCAGAAGAAGGACTTAGTGCTTTAGATAATGAAAAAATAATACAAATGCAAAAAGAAGTGCAAGCTAAAGCATCAGTAGATAAAATAAGTGAAGAATGGGGAAAAGCATCAGAAGAAGAAAGGGAAAGAATACAAGAAGAAATAACAGCAGAAATTTTTGAACAAGAATCAGCAAAATATGCAGATAGAAAATGGGAAGAAGCTTATGAAGCATATAATGAAAAATATGTAGCTGAGGATGAAGCGCAAGATGCCCAAGAAGAAGCCTTATCAGATTTTAATGCTGCAGAGAAAGCTCGAGAAAAAGAAACTGCATCAGAAAAAGCATTAGAAGAGGCATCCAAAGCAAAAGCTGCTGCGGATAAAAGAGCTCAACAAGCAGAAGAACAAGTTAATAAAACAGATAAATAAATGTTAGGTATTAATAGATAAAAGTAAAAAGGGGTGATATAATGAATGTTAAGGTAAGTAATAAAAAACAAATTAATAGTAAACTTATTATTAATTTAAAAAAAGGGGTGGTAATTAATGATAGAAGAGGTTAATAGTAATAACCAGGCAAATTATTTGATCCCGGCAAATTCGAAAAGAGGATTGCTAATTATGGGGAGTTTCTATATAAAAGATCTTATATTATTTGGTTCTGGCGTTTTACTTACAGTAATAATATTAATATTATTTGAACCGGGGAATCTACCAATGATTATAGTTACAATTTTACCGGCTTTAATTACAGGATTATTAGTAATGCCAATACCAAATTATCACAATACATTAACTGTTATATTATCTATAATTAATTTTTATTCAAAAAGAGAGAAATTTAAATGGGAGGGGTGGAGTTTCTATGAAGAAACCAACAGTACGAAGTAATTCAAAGTATACAGAGGATTATATTACAGTTAAATCTATATCTAATGGAATGATAACTCTAGATAATAATTTAAAAATAACTGGTGTAAAAATAATGCCTAGAAATATATTTATTCTAGATCAAGATTCCCAAGACGCAATATTAATAAATTTAAAAAATTTCTATAATACAATTGATTATGAATTTTGGATAATATGCGCCGATCGTCCAGTTGATATGTCAGTATATTTATCTCAATTACAATTACTTTATAATTCGACACAAAGCCCTGTAGTGAGAAAATTAGTTACTGAAGATATTCAAAAAGGTAATTCTTTTATGCAGAATAAAGTTGTTGATACCGAATTTTATTTATTATTTAAAGAAAAGGATATAGATTTAATTCAAAAAAGGATTAGAGGATTAATAAATGGTTTAATAAATTGTGGGTTAAATTCATCTCAAGTCACTAATGATGATTTAAGAGTAATATTAGACAACTTTTTAAATGGTGGAGTGACAACTGAATTTGGGACGGTGATGGTATCATGAATATAAAAACACAAATTGCTCCTAAAGGGCTCGAATTTAAATCTAGCGAATTTATTATAAGTGATAAATATGCTACTATTTTATCAGTAATAGCATATCCAAAAGTTATATCACCAGGTTATTTATCAGCACTTACTAATATGGCGGGGATAAAAATAGTTATAAAACATATACCTATGCCTTTTTCAGCAATTAGTAAAATGCTTAATAAACAAATAGCAGATCTTCGTATTAAATATCAGGAAGAAAAAGATAAAGTAGTCCAAGAAAGAATAAGATTAGATGTTGAATCATTAGAATATTTTGTAACCATGTTATCAGCAGATCAATCAAGAATATTTGATTTCCAACTCCATATAATGATAACTGCTGATAATAAAGAAGAATTGGATAATAAAAAGATCCAAGTAAAAAATTATTTAGATGCCATGCAAATGAGAGCCTTAGCTCTCCGTTTTGAGCAAGAAAATGTATTTCGCTCAATGCTTCCTATTTTTGAAAAACAAGAAATTGAAAAGAGAATAGGGACACCGATACCTTCTATAACTATAGCTGGTATGTATCCATTTATTTTTGATAGTATCAAAGATGAAGGCTTATCAGTTCTACTAGGTGTAGATTTTTCTGGCGGGGTTATTTTATTTAATCAATTTTTGTATCAAATAAAAAAGGAACATAATCGCACTAATGCAAATTTGATTATTTTAGGTACAAGTGGTAGTGGGAAATCAACTACTGCAAAATTAATTATCCGTTCCCATATTAGAAATGGGCATCAAATTGTATGTATAGATCCAGAAGATGAATTATACGAAATGTCAAAATTATATGGGGGAGATACTATTGATTTAGGCAAGGGCGGAGATTTTGGTATGATTAATCCCCTTGAAGTAATAGTAGATGCTGATGATGAAGAACTACAACAAGGACTAGGTTATACTGTGTTAACTCAAGCATTACAACATTTAAAAGCTTTTATGAAATATTATGATCCAAGCATAACTGAAGACGTGCTTAATTTATTTAGTGAAGTAGTACAAGAAACATATCAAAGATATAATATTAATTTTGAAAGTGATTTTTCAAAATTTACATCACAAGATTTCCCTACATTTAAAGATGTTTATGCTACTATAAAAGGTAAATTAATGGCTGGGAATTTAGGAGTAAAAGAGCAGGAAATAATGGAAGCATTAGAATTAAAAATAAGACCATTAGTAAAAGAGTTAAAGTATTATTTTGATGGACATACAACTATTACTGCACAAAGTGACTTTATAGTATTTAATATAAGAGAGTTAATGAACTCTGCTGAAAACATCAGAAATGCATTATTCTTTAATATATTAAAATATGCATGGGGACTATCATTAGATAAAAGTGTTAATACTGCTTTTTATGTCGATGAAGCTCATGTACTATTAAGTGGTAATAATACATTGGGGGCTGAGTTTTTAGCTCAAATTCAAAGAAGAGCTAGAAAATATAACACTGGTACAATAATTATTACTCAGCAACCTAGTGATTTTAGCGATAGTGCTGTTATTACTCAAGGTAAAGCTGTTTTTGATAATGCTTCATATTATATTGTTATGAATTTAAAGAAACAAGCAACTGAGGATTTGGGTAAATTAATTGATCTAAATGATAATGAAAAGAATAGCATAAAACGTTATAACCAAGGGGAAGCTTTATTTGTATGTGGTAGTAGAAGAATGAGAATAAATATAGTAGTAACTCCTGAAGAGCTAGAATCATTCGGTTCAGGTGGTGGCTTATAAGATTTAAGGTGATTTAAATATGAAATTTACTAAAGATTTTTTTACAAAAGCAAATAGAAAAGTTTTAATCGCAGTTATAGGCACAATAGGTTCAATAATATTAGTGCCTATAATAATATTGTTATTTTTTACCGGCGTAACGGTTTCTTTTTTCGATATTTTTTCTATGGATAAAATGGCATTTACAAGCATGGTATCAGATCCAAACAATACTTGTCGTAATCCTCAAGGAGTTATTATGGCTGCAGAATGGTTATATACCGTTGGTGGAACTCAACCCAATGGCAGTAGACCACAAAATCATATTGAGTATGCAAGAAGTTTCAGAAAGACAAATAGTAGAGGTCGTGAAATTGTAGGATATCATGGAAAAAGTTTTGTTTATGGTTGGGATTCAAGATGGAATCAAATAATTTCTCCCTATTACAATAGAGGTGAAAAAATATGGCAAGATCAAAGAGAAGGACTTGATTGTTCAGGTTTTGTTAGTTGGGCTTTTTGGAATGCAGGGTTTAAGGAGGTGAAGCCTGCTACTTCAGCTGATGGAACAGTAACAAAATGGGGAATATTAAGAGACCCAGTCACTTCTGTGGAACCAGGTGATTATGCACATAGATCAGGGCATATAGGTATAGTAGTAGAAGTAAATGAAGAGGGAGTATATGTAATAGAATCTCAAGGTCATCGTCAGGATTTACGTAAAAATTTTTATTCCTTTGAAAAAATAAAAAATAGAAAATCAGGTTTTACGGATTTTTATTATTCTAATTTATATGATACTGGAGATAGTTCCTGTAATTGGAATATACCATCAATATATGTTAATAGTAGTAATATTTTTGTGGATGTAAAAAATACTCGAATAACCTTAGAAGAATATATTATGGGAACTTTAAAAAACGAATTGAATTGGGGTGAAAACATTAATGCTGAGGCATTAAAAGCTCAAGCGGTTGCAGCTAGAACCTATGTTCTATATCATGCAATCAAAAATGATTTTCCAAGAAAAGTGACTTTAAAAATGGAAAAGAATAATAATTCTAAAGCCGATGATCCCAATGACGATTATAATTTAATACTAAATGTTTTAAATACTACTACAACATTTCAATCTTATAGTAGTCCTAATTCATTTAGTGATAAAGAAAAGACACGGTTACTAAATGAAGTAATAGGCCCAACCGCTGGAATGGTAATGATTTATAATAATAAACTTATAGATTCAGAATATTCAGCTTGTGACAAAGATACAGATTATCGAGTAACACCTTCAACTAAAGAACATGTACCAACGGTACTTACTAGAGAAAACTTAGCTACTGGCAAACAGATGAAAGAAGATGGAGAATTACCAGGGCCATATAATAGAATATGGATAGGAGAATGTGGTGGTAAAGCGAATGCTCATAATAGGGGAATGGAACAAAGAGGAGCTGTATTAATGTCTTTAATAGCCGGTTGGACTTATACGGATATTTTAAATTATTATTATGATTATGATAATGATGTATTAATAAATATTAACGATTGGTTAAAGGCAGAAATGCCAAATCTAATACAAAAATATGGAGAATAATATGAAAAAAATAAAAAATAAGATAAAAATAATATGTATTTGTATTTTCCCTTTATTGTTATCTGGATGTAATGTAGATTATAGTATTAACATATCAGAAGATGGAACTATTTTTGAAAGTACGAATTGGTTATTAAATTTTTCAGAATTAAATGATGATGTTTCAAAATATCTTTATCAAAAAGAAGCAGAAATTTTATATAACGAATGGATATTTAATTTAGATTACTATGATTATGATATAAATCAATTTAATAAATACGAGAAAGAGTATATTAATAATGAAGACCAGGTGGGTATGAATATTAATAATAGATATGATAACTTAGATGAATATAAAAAAATATCTTCTATCAATTTCTTTGCAGATGTTTTGAAAACAAGGACTACATCTAACAAATTTATTATTGATATTAGTCTTGATAATACACTATTTCCTTCTGATTTTATTTTTATAACTCCTGAAAAAATAAATGTAACTATTACTGCCCCTTTTGATGTGATTGAAACAAATGCTCAAAGTATCGATGAAAACACAAACACTTATAAATGGACTATAGATCCTAATGGTAAAGAAACACAAGTAAGAATTGTTTTTGATAAAAATACAGGAACCGTTTTTGCTAATAAAAACAAAACAATATTAGGTATTATTATTGGAATAGTATTATCTGTTATAGTTATTGTTATTTTTCGTTATAAGAGATATAATAGTTCTATGAAGTAATATTGAGGTGGTATAATGAAAATCAAAGCTGATTTTAAAGATTTTATTATGTTTATAGTATTTGCTGTCGCAGCTTTTTATGTAATTGCTATGGCAATGGTAAATATTTCTTATTTTGCTCAAACACAAACATTTTATGGTTTAAATCCATTAATAGCCTTTTCAAAGGATTATTTTGCCTCTATTATGGCTATATATTTATTATTTATGGTAGTTATTATTGCTAGTGTCAAATCTCATTTTTTTGAAAGAGAAAAAGGGATAGGCTTTTCTACTAATAAAAAAACTAATGGATACTCAAGATGGGCTAAGAAAAAAGAAATAAAGAAGGCTGCCAAGAAAATAAATATTCTTGATTCTGATGTTCCTCATTCTGGATTGCCGGTTTATTATGAAAAAAACTTTTTATATGTAGATGACGATAATCATCATAGTTTAATTATCGGGTCAACTGGTTCTGGTAAAACTTGGGGTCCTATTGTCGCTATGATTAAAATATCGGCTAAAGCAGGGGAATCAATGATATTAACCGATCCCAAGGGTGAGTTATATAAAAATACTGCTAATATATTAAGAGATAAGGGATATAAAATAGTTGTTTTAAATCTTCGTGATCCTAATCAAGGTAGTGCTTGGAATCCTCTTCATTTACCTTATAAATTATATAAAGAGGGTAATACTGACAAAGCCACAGAGCTTTTAAATGACCTTGCTATTAACATTCTTTATGAGGAAAAACAATCAAATGCTGACCCTTTCTGGGAAAAAACTGCAGCCGATTATTTTTCGGGACTTGCCCTTGCTTTATTTGATGATGCTGAAGAAAATCAAATAAACTTAAATAGTATTAACTTAATGTCAACAGTTGGTGAGGAAAGATTTGGTGGATCAACATATATAAAAGAATACTTTGATGCGAAGGATCCAAGTAAACCTGCTTACATTCATGCCGCAAGTACAATAAATGCTCCGAATGAAACTAAGGGAAGTATTTTATCTGTATTTAAACAAAAAATAAAATTATTTTCATCTAAAGAAAATCTTTCAGAGATGTTATCCCATAATGATATTGATATGGCTATTATTGGTAAAGAGAAAACTGCTGTATTTATTGTTATTCAAGATGAAAAGAAAACATATCATCCACTTGCTACAACCTTTTTAAAACAATGTTATGAAACACTAATTGATGTAGCGCATCATAATGGTGGAAAATTGCCAATCAGAACTAATTTTATATTAGATGAATTTGCAAATATGCCACCTCTTACTGATGCTACGACTATGATAACTGCTGCTCGTTCAAGAGCTATTAGATTCACTATGGTTATTCAAAACTTTGCTCAATTAAATCAAGTATATGGTAAAGAAAATGCTGAGACTTTAAAAGGAAACTGTCATAATATAATCTATTTGTTAACAGGAGAATTAACAGCTCTTGAAGAAATATCTAAATTATGTGGTGATAGGAAAATAAAAAATGGCGATAAAGAAGAAACAAGACCATTAATTTCAGTTACAGAATTACAAACTCTTCCTGAAAAGACAGCTATAGCTATTAGACAAAGATTATATCCTTATAAGTTTAAATTTACTTATGTTTTTGATATGAATTTTAACGAAAAGAAACTTGGTAAGGCAGAATTTGTTGAAAGAGATAAATTAGAAGTTAAGGTTTTTGATGTTAAAGAATATGTAAAAACACAAAAAAGAGAAAAACTATTTGAAACATTAAATCAAAATAAAAAAGAAAATCCAATGGAAGAAAGACCTATAGGAGAAAGACCAATAGGTCCAAAACCAGATATGAGCTTTAATGTTGATGATTTAGTAAAAAGAATAGATGCTAAAATAGCGGCCCTTGAAGAAGAAGAAAGATTAGAGAAAGAAAAACAAGGAAAAGACAAAACAACTAAAGAACCAGTTGAAACTAAACCTGAAGAAAATAAACAAGAAAAACAAGCAGAAAACCCTGAAAAAGAACCAAAGCATACAATTAGTGATGATCAGTTCTTTGATGATTTCTTTAGTGATGATGAATAAGTATTGGGGCTTTGCTGCAATACTTTTTTATTGTATAATAGTAGTAGAAAGGAAGAATATAAGTGGACTTATCAGTTATATTATTGATACTGGTATTATTAATATTACTTTTTGCTTCAGCATTCTTCTCTGCTAGCGAAACAGTGTTTTCAACAGTTAATATTATAAGATTGAAAAAAGATAAAGAAAAAGGTAAAAAAGGAGCTAAAGAAGCTTTTGAAATAGCTAATCACTTTGATAAGTCTTTATCAACTATTTTGGTAGGCAATAATTTAGTTAATATAATGTTTACTGCTATTACTACTACTATTTTTACTAATGCTTATGGAGTAAATGGAGTTATAATAAGTACTATAGTTGTTACTTTAGTAATTTTATTTTTTGGAGAATTTTTACCTAAAAAAATAGGACGTAAAAATCCTAATAAATTAGCTTTAAAGTTTTCTAAGTTTTTAAAAGTTTTAAGTATTATTTTATATCCTATAACTAAGATAATTTTATTTTTTAGCAAAGGTATGACCAAGGTATATGATATACCATCTGACAATAATCCTTCTGTTACTGAAGATGAATTAATTTCAATTGTAGAAACAATTGAAGAAGAAGGAGTGTTAGAAGAAGCTGAAAGTGATTTGATAAAATCAGCTATTGAATTTGATGATCATACTATTAACAATATCTATACTAAAAAAGAAGATATAGTTACAATAAATGTTAATGAGAATAATAATAGCATTATTAAAATAATGGTAAACAATCATTATTCAAGAGTTCCTATTTATAAAGATAATCCTGATAATATAATTTGAATATTATCAGAAAAAGATTATTTAAGTGAATATATAAAAAATAAAGAAGTTGACATTAGAAAATTAATGAGAAGGCCTACTGTTGTTAGGAATAATATGAAGATATCTAATTTATTAAACTTATTAAAAGAAAAACAAGAACACTTGGCTATTGTTAAAGATACTAGTAATAACTTATTAGGGATAATAACGTTAGAAGATTCAATTGAATATCTAGTTGGTGAAATATATGATGAACATGATGAAATAGGCACTAAATAGTGCCTATTTTTATATCATATATTAGGTGATTATATGAATTCTGATATAACTGTTAAAAAATTAAAAGAATTAATATCTACTAATATACAAATAATAGACATTAGAAGCGAAGAAGATTTTAAACATGGCTTTATACCTAATGCTCTTAATATTTCTTTATATCAATTAAGACTGTTTCCTGAACATTACTTAAATAAAAATAGTGTTTATTATCTTTATTGTAATGAAGGAGATAAGAGTGACAATCTTTGTAGAGAACTTACTGAAAAAGGTTATAAAGTAATTAATATAATAGGAGGTTATAGGAAATGGATTATAGATAATTAATAAGATTTAAATATCTTATTTTATTATTCGTTAATTTATATTATAATAAGTATGAAAGGGGTACAAAAATGGAAGTGTTTGTGGAAGATATTATAGATATAGTTCAGAATCTAATAGAAAATTTTGGCCCCTTTATTGGGATTATTGTTATTATATTTGAATCAATGTTTCCAATTGTTCCTTTAGCGATCTTTATTGCCCTAAATATATTAGTATATGGTCCTGTATGGGGTTATATATTATCATGGATGGCTACTATAATAGGATGTATGTTATCATTTGTTGTTTTTAGAAATTTCTTTCATAGATACATTAATAAAATATTTAAGAATAAAAAACGATATCAGAAATTGAGAAGGTGGATATCTAATGTCAGATTTTCTCATCTAGTATTATTGGTTGCTTTACCGTTTACCCCAGCTTTTGCGGTTAATATATCAGCTGGATTATCAGATATAAGTAAAAGAAAGTTCTTTCTCGCAATATTAGTGGGTAAGCCTTTCATGGTTTATTTTTGGGGTTATGTAGGATATAATTTCTTTGAAATATTTTCCCGCCCTAGAGTTTTATTAGATGTTGTATTATTATTAACTGTGGCTTATATCGTATCATTAATTGTTGAAAGAAAATTAAAGATAAAATAGGAGGTTATTATGGAGTATATAATTATAGGTTTATTAATATTAGTGATTATATTAATTACTATATCATTATTTAAAAATATTAATGAATCTAATATTACAGAAAGATTAGGAAGATTTGAAACAAATATTACTAAAGAATTAGGTAATTTTAGAACAGATATAAACAAAGAATTAACAGATAATTTTATTACCCTTAATGAAAAGATAGAACATCGTCTTAATTTAATTAACGACAAAGTAAATGAAAGATTAGATTATAATTTTGAAAAAACTAATAAAACTTTTTCTAATGTATTAGAAAGATTGTCTAAAATAGATGAAGCACAAAAGAAAATAGATAGTTTATCAAGTGATATTGTGTCTTTACAAAGTGTTTTAACTGATAAGAAGAGTAGAGGGATATTTGGTGAGGTTAATCTAAAACATATATTATCTAGTGTATTTGGCGAAAAAAATGATAAGATATATCAGCTTCAATATAAGTTAAGTAATGACACTTTAGCCGATTGTGTTTTATTTGCCCCTGAACCGCTAGGTACTATTGCGATAGATTCTAAATTTCCTTTAGAAAATTATCGAATAATGGTTGATAAAAATAATAGTAATAATGAAAGAGAACAAGCAGAAAAATTATTTAAAAGTGATATGAAAAAACATATTGATGCGATTAGTTCTAAGTATATTATTACTGGACAAACAACAAATCAAGCAATTTTATTCTTACCCGCGGAAGCTATTTTTGCGGAAGTAAATGCCTATCATCAAGATTTAATTGAATATGCTTATAAAAAAAGAATATGGATTACATCTCCTACCACTTTAATAAGTACTTTAACTATCATTCAAATGATTATAAAAAATATGGAAAGAGATAAATATACAAGTATTATTCATACTGAGTTAAATAAATTAGGAGAAGAATTTTCTCGTTATAAAAACAGATGGGACAAGCTATCGCGCAGTATTCAAACAGTAAATAAAGACGTAGAAGACCTTAACATTACTACTGAAAAAATAAGTAAGAGATTTAATTCTATATCAGGAGTTGAAATAGAAGAAATAGAAACCAAATAAAGAGCTAAGCTCTTTTTTGTTTCTATTTTTATTATTAATAAATATTATTTAATAGGTGATAATATGTTTTATCGTATCTTTTTCTTATTATTAGGCTTTGGATTCATGATAATTGGTTTTATGTATATAATTTCATATATGAATTTAATGACAATTGGGTATACTTTTAATGAATATATTAATTTTATTTGTAAAAGAATTGAATGTATTATTGCCTTGATAGGTTTAATAATATGTAGTATTACAATTTATATCCCAGGAGGTAGAAAAAATGACTTATATATATGATATATTACTTAATTGGACAGATGAAAAA
Organism: Bacilli bacterium; assembly: GCA_041655735.1. Lineage (GTDB taxonomy): Bacteria > Bacillota_I > Bacilli_A > RF39 > UBA660 > JBBAEV01. The sequence continues at coordinate 13,214 of JBBAEV010000011.1, forward strand.
CCATATGAATTTTATGAATGGCAAATTAATGATATGTTGGAGCAAATAAAGAAAATACCAGTTATTAAAGTTGAAAAGGATACTTTTTGTCACTTAAAAAATAGTAATATTATAATACCATATTCTATATTACAAAAAATAAATAAAAAAACTATTACTGAATCAAGTAGAATATCCACATATTTAGATTATGTTTCATTATTTACCGATGGATTAGACGTAATAGCAGTAGAATTTAATAAAAAGGGTAAATCATTAATGAAAAGTAGTCTATTACTAGATGAAATGGAAGAAATATTAGAAATATCAAAGAGATTAGAAATAATACCATTTGATTGCAAGGTTGTAAAAACAAATAATAAAGATGAATTTTCAACAAGATTAGAAAAAGAATACAAAAGATTAGTTATAAAAGAATTAAATAGTATCAATAGTAATAAAAATATTGATAAACTAAAATATTTATACTATGAATGGTTCAATGAAATAAGTAATGATTTTAATCATATGTATAATAAATTAAAAAACATTTTTAATAATGAATGGACTAAAAAACATATTGAATTATATAATTTAATTAAATTATCTTACATAAAAAAATAGAATTATAAACCTAATCCTATTCTTTCTTGTACTATTTTAAATTTTTCTTTTGCTAAAGGAATTACTTTTGCTATTCCTTTAGTTAATGTTTCATCAATAATGTCTGATTCTAATATTTCATGATATTTTTGTTGAATTGGTTCAATTGTACCTACTACTACATCAGCAACTTTTTTCTTAAACTCACCATAATTACTATTTTTAAATTTTTCTTCTACCATGTCTATACTTTCACTAGTTAATGATACATAAATATCTATTAAATTTGTTATACCTGCCTTATTATTTTCATCATATTTAATCTTATTATCACTATCAGTAACTGCACTCATTATTTTTTTTCTAATTAGATTCACATCATCTAGTAAAAATATTGTCCCTTTGTCATCCTCCGGAGCCGATTTACTCATTTTTTTTAATGGATCTTGTAGATTTTTTATACGGGCACCAACTTTTGGAATAATTGGTATTGGTATTTTAAATAATCCCCCATACTTTTTATTCATTCTTTCTGCAATATCCCTTGTTATTTCCACATGCTGTTTTTGATCATCACCAACAGGAACTGCATATGCATCATAAATAATAATATCACTAGCCATTAATACAGGATAAGTAAAAAGCGCTGTAGAAATAGATTCTTGTTTTTGATTTTGTGATTTATCTTTAAATTGTGTCATTCTGGAAAGTTCCCCTATATAAGTATGACATTCTAATATCCAACTCAATTGTGTATGATACGGATTATCTGATTGAACAAATATAGTGTTTTTTTCAGGATCTAATCCACATGCCAAATAAAGAGCTAATAAACTCCTAATTCTGTGTTTTAGATTCTTATCTTGATTAACGGTAATTGCATGTAAATCTGCGACAAATATAAACATCTCATATTCATTTTGAAAATTGATAAATTGTTTTAAAGCCCCTATATAATTACCTAATGTTAAATTACCAGAAGGTTGTATTCCGGATACTATTCTTTTCATATATAACACCTCTTTTCAATATTATCATAAAATAGAGAAAATAAAAATGCCCTAAGGCATTTTATTTTTTAGATTTTTTGTTAAAAATAATTAAAGCGGCCTCATATCCTACTCTTATAAGGATTAAACTAAATATAAAGTTAATTATAAACCAAATAACATCAAAAAAACCCATATATTCAGCATAATCAAAAAGCCAATCAAGTTTTCCAATCACAAAAACAACAAGCCAGGCCCAAAAAATATATTTTAAATATTTTCCTACAGTGATTTTTTCTGAACAAAAAAAGTTTTTTAAAAATTTATCCATGTCATTACCTCCTAATAAAATTATATAAATAAAAATATGTAAAATCAATAGTATTATATAGAAAAAAATAAAACATGTAAACTTTTTATTTCTTCAATTTATCTAATTCTTCCTTAAATAATTTAACAGCTAAACTAGGATTAGCTTTTCCTTTTGTCTTTTTCATTAATTGTCCTACAAAAAAATCAAGCATTCGTCCTTTTTCAGGATTATATTCTAAAGCTGTTTTTTTATTTTCTTCTATTACTTCTAGTATCATATTTCTAACTGAATCTTCATCAGTAATTTGTTCCATATTATTTTCTTTTATTATTGTATTAGGCATTTTCTTTTCTTCTAAGCATTGATAGAAAATATCTTTAGCTTGCTTAGAAGAGATAGTACCTTTTTCAATGAATGTTAAAAGCTCTATTAAAAATTCAGGGTTTAAGAAGAAACTATCAATATCAATTTCATATTTACTTAAATAGCCTATTACTCTAGTATTAATCCAGTTCGCAATAATTTGAGGATCAATCTTACTTTCTAAACATGTTTCAAAATATTCAGCTATTTTTTTATCTTTGACAATAATATTTGCATCATATCTAGTTAATCTATACTTATCCACATATAAATTAGCTCTTTCAAAAGGAAGTATTGGAATAGATGCTTTAATTTCATCTAAGAACTCCTTATTTAATTTAATAGGAGGAATATTAGGTTCAATGAAATATTTATAGTCAATAGCTTCAACTTTACTGCGCATACGAGTGGTTTTTAATTTCACATCATCAAATCTTCTTGTTTCCATTACTACTTGTTCACCTTTATCTAAAATTTCACTTTGTCTTTTTATTTCATAAAGAATAGCTTCTTTAACATTATTAAATGAATTGATATTTTTCATTTCAACCTTTGTACCTAATGTTTTGGAACCAGTAGGAGCTAAAGATACATTAACATCACAACGCATTTGCCCTTTATCGGTTTTTGCTTCCGACACTCCACAATATAAGAAAATACGTCTTAATGATTCAAGAAAAGCAACTGCTTCTTCAGCACTATGTATACAAGGTTCTGTTACTGTTTCAAGTAGGGGAATACCAGCTCTATTATAGTCTATTAAACTATAATCATCATAATGATCAAGACTAGCGGTATCTTCCTCTAAGTGACTATCATGAATAGTTATTCTTTTTACTTCATCTTCTACATAGATATCTAAATAACCATTAATACCCACTGGTTTATGCATTTGTGTTAATTGGAATCCTTTAGGTAAATCAGGATAATAATAATTCTTTCGATCAAATGTTATTTCATTAGGTAACTCACAATTAAGAGCCATAGCCATCTTTAATGCTTTTTTAACTGCTTCTATATTAACTACTGGCATTATTCCAGGAAAAGCTAAATCAATAGCGGATATATTATTATTAGGTTTGGCATCATAAGTGTTAGGAGCTCCTGAAAACACTTTAGAAGTAGTAGATAATTCACAATGAACTTCAAGTCCAATAGTAACTTCATATTTCATTATCTGTTGCCTCCCTTCGCAATAATGCCTTTCATATTTAATTTGCTTTCAAGGGCATAAGCTATATTTAATACCTCTAAATCTTTAAAAGCTGGCCCTGTGATATTTACTCCTATAGGCAATTCATTAATTAAATCAGTTGGTATTGTGATACTAGGATATCCTCCAAAATTACCAATAGCCATATAATTTTCTAATACTAGTTCCCTAAATGATAAACGATCAATATTTTCTGATTGAACCTTAGGCGCAACCCTGCTTGAACAAGGAAGAATTAAACCATCATAAGTCTCAAATAACTCATTCATTTTTTCTACAATCATTCTTCTTATTCTTTGAGCATTTAAAAATAGTCTTTCTTGATTTTCTTTTTGAAGAACATAACTACCTAGCACAAATCTTCTTTTAATAAGCTCGGAAAAGCCTTTTGTTCGTGCATCAAACATTATTTCATCAGGAGTATTTCCTTCTCCTCTAGGCCCAAAAATAATTCCCGTTAGATTTGAGTTGTTTGAAGTTGCTTCGGCACAAGAAATAGTGAAATAAGTAGGTAAGATTGCTTCTAATAATTCCATTGGAAATGATATTCCTTTAACAATCATTCCTGTTTCTTTACATTTTTGGATAGTTGTATTAAAGATATCAAATATCATTTTTAATTCTTCATCCATATCATCTTTATAATTATCTTTATCTAATATTTCTTTTATATAAAATAATTTTTTACCTTTAACATTACCATCTAATAAATCTGCATATCTAATATCTTCATCAGGTAAGGTAGTCATATCTTTTTCATCTTTACCTTTTATCGCATCTACTACATAAGCAGCATCTTTTACTGTCCTAGTAAGTACTCCAACATGATCTAATGAACACGCAAAAGGAAATAATCCATATCTAGATATTCTTCCCCATGTTGGTTTAAACCCTACAACACCACCAAAAGCCGCAGGTTTTCTAATAGAATCCCCAGTGTCTGACCCTATCGCAAAAGGAACAACTCCGGCTGCTACTACTGCGGTGCTTCCTCCAGAAGATCCTCCAATTAATCTATTTTCATCCCATGGATTTTTTACCATGCCAGTATGTCCAGTTGTAGATGTTGCGCCCATCGCTAGTTCATCAAGAACTGTTTTACCTACGCATATTGCTTTACAATTATTTAACTTTTCTACTACAGTCGCATTAAAAAATGGTACATAGTCCTTTAATATATTAGATGATGCGGTAGTTAGAATATCTTTTGTTGAAAAGTTGTCTTTTAACCCATAAGGGATACCATAAATTGGATTATCAATATTATTGTCTAATTTAGTAATAGAATCTAATGCTTCCTTTTCAGTAATAGTGACATACAAATTAAATTTATCTTGATATTTTTTACTTAATTCTAATGCTTCTTTAGTAAGTTCTAAAGGTGTAACTCTTTTATTTTTTAAATCTTTATGTATTTCTTCTATTGATTTATTCATATATCCCATTATTCCACCACCTTAGGAACTTTTATTTCATCATTAACAAAGGCTTTACAATTATTTAATGCTTTATTTACTGTAATCGCATCTTTAATTTTATCTTCCCTAAAAGATACATTAGGTATAGGAAAAGGAAAAGTCATTGGCTCTACTTTTTCAATATCTTTCATTTGTTCTATTTTACCCATCCACCCTAATATGACTTCAAATTCTTTTTGAAGGGTTAAATATTCATTATCAGTTAAATAAAACATTAATTTACCCGCATAATCTTTTAATTTTTCAGTACTAATAGTAGTTTCCATAGAATCACTCCTGTTTATAATTATACTATATATAATAAAACTTTTAAATAAAAAAAGCGATTTACATCGCTAAATTCATAAATGGCGCCTAGTGTAGGACTCGAACCTACGACCCATCGGTTAACAGCCGATTGCTCTACCGACTGAGCTAACTAGGCATATCGGTAACAGATACCTCTATATTTTATAATATTTTTATATTTTTTTCAAGTCAAATTGGTTAAAAAATAAAAATATGTATATATTTACTTTAAATATGGCATTATAAGAAATGAAGGAGGCTGGTTATGAAAAAAATATTTTATATCTTTCTTTCTATAATTTTAATTACAGGCTGTAGTTGTACGATGTTAGGTAATAATCCTACTAAAAGAGTAGAAGAATTTCTAGGTAAATATCAAGATTTAGATAATACTATTGTTAATCAAATTGATACTGTTGTAGCAGATAATGATGGCTATGGGGCAGCTCAACAAGACAAATATCGTGAGATTATTAAAAAACAATACCAAGATATGACCTATACTGTAAAGGAAGAAACAGTTGATGGTGATAACGCAACAGTATCAGTAGAAATAGAAGTATACGATTTAGATAGTGCTGTTGATGAAGCAGTAGCATATCGCGCAACAGATCCTGATAATTTAAAAGATGCTCAAGGTAATTTTCAAGAGAGTTTATATACTGATTATAAATTAGATTTGATGGAAGATACCACTGAGAGGGTAAAATATACAATAGATTTTGCTTTAAATAAAACAGACGGGGATTGGCAACTAGATGATTTAACTCAAACCCAAAAAGAAAAAATACATGGCATATATAATTATGATTAAAATAGGTTTAGCCTATTTTTTTTATTTATAGTATAATATAAATAAATAGGTGGTGATCAAAATGGAAAAAATTTTATTTTTAATCATAATTATATTGTTATTTACAGTGATGAGTTTATATTCTATTATTATAAAAGCGAAACATAAAACGAAAATTATTAATCGTGATATCTTAACAGGTTTAAATAATATGTACTATCTAAAGAATAACTTTAAAGACTATATATTAAAAAACAAAGATGTATTACTATTACTTATTGACTTTAGACAATTAAAGTATATTAATGATAATCATGGGCATGAGTCAGGAGATAAATGTTTAATATTATTTTCAAATTATATTAAAAAATATTTTGCTAATTCTCTTTTAATAAGACGTAGTGGGGACGAATTTATTATCGTTACTAGTAATAATATTAGTAACTTAAAAAAGCTACTTTATAAAGTTGAGAATGAAATAAGTTTAAGTTATCAAAAAAATAATATACCTGTTTTATTTAAATTTAATATCGGTATTACTAAAGTTTCTGATAGTAATTTGTTAAATAAGTACTTAGAAGAAGCAGATATAGCTATGTATGAGGCTAAATCTAAAGAACAATTATTTAGAGTTTATGATAGAAATCTTCATCAACAAATTAAAGAAGAAGAAGAGTTAATCATTAATATTGAAAAAGCTTTAAATAATAAAGAAATATATTATGAATTTGAACCAACATATAAAGATAATAAAAACATATTAAATATAGAATGTTTACTTAGGTTTAAAAATAAAAGAAAAATATATGAGGAATCAATATTAAAGGTATTAAAGAAATCTTATCTTTTAGAAAAAATAGATTTATATACTATTGAATATATTTTTAACTTGTTATCAGATAATAACGATATAATAAAAGATAGTTCTTTTTCAATTAATATTAGTCCACAAACATTATTAAGTAAAACTGTTGATTTAATAAATGAAATAAAAGAATTATTAATAAAATATGATATAAGTACTAAAAATATATATTTTGAATTATCAGAAAATATTGTGATAGAAGATATTGATATAATAAAACATAAATTAGAATTATTAAAAGATATGGGTTTTAATATTACTTTGGATAATTTTGGTGATAAATATACTTCATTAATTCATTTATCATTATTTCCTGTGAATCAAATAAAAATATCTAAATCCTTATTGATAAAAGCTATGAATAACGAAAAAAACGAAAAAATATTACAAGCTATTACTAAATTGGCTAAGGATTTAAAAATAATGATTATTTTTTCGCAAATAGAATCAAAAGAAGAAGTTTCTTATATTAAAAAATTAGATAAGAATATCGGGATATCTGGTTTTTACTACAATAAACCAATGTCATTTGTTCAATTAACAAAAGAAATAAATAAATCATCTATCTAGATGATTTTTATTTAAAGTAATAATTTACGATATTTTCATATCTTTGTACTAGTTCTTTGTTATGCTCCTTATTACTTTTAAATATATTTAATAATTCTTTATAGAACCATTTATTTTCATCAATTGAGAGTAATGATCTATTCCATATTTTATTTTCTATTTGTTGAAATAAGTTATAATCCGAAATTAAATTATGTAATTTATCAGCACATTCAACCATTAATATATTTATATCTGCATTTTCTAATCTTTTTATAATGTCTTTCTTTCTCTCTAAAGGGTTTTTAATATTTTTGTCTTCTGAAATAAATAATACATTATTCGCAATCTTTTCTCCAAATTCTTTTTTTATGTCTTCATAAGAATAATTAGTATCTTCAATAATGTCATGAAGAATACCAGTAATTATAATTTCATCTTTAAAATTATATTCTTTTAAAATCATTCCTACAGAAATAGGATGGAAAGTAAAGTCAATATTCTCATTTTTTCTTTTTTGACCCTTATTAGCTATAAAAGCGAAATGAATAGCTCTTTCTATATTAGTATACATATTATCACCATATTTATTATAGCATGCTTTTCATTTTTATTATAATTTTTTCATAATATAAATAAGGTGATACTATGAAAAAATTATTAGTACTATTATTTGTATTATTGTTTCCTATAAAAGTATTTGGACTTTCAACATCAGCTCAATGTGTTATTTTAATGGAGCAAAACTCTCATCGCACCCTATATAGTAATAACGAACATCATCAAAGATTAATAGCGAGTATTACTAAAATTATGACAGCTGTCATTGCGATAGAATCAGGAAAACTTGATGATAAATTAGAAATAAATGATTCAATAAAAGATGCTTATGGTTCTGGTATTTATATCGAAGTAGGGGAAAAAATGACATTAAGAGATTTAGTATATGGATTACTACTTCGAAGCGGTAATGATGCTGCTCTTGCGATTGCGGATTATGTGGGGGGTAGTGAAGAAGGCTTTGTTCAATTGATGAATGAAAAAGCCAAACAATTATTAATGCGGAATTCTAAGTTTCAAAATCCACATGGTTTAGACCAAACCACAAAAAACTATTCTACTGCTTATGATATGGCTATTCTTACTAGTTATGCGATGACATTAGATGAATATAGAAAAATAATCAGTACTAAAAAATATACTTTAAAAACAAATAAAAAAAGTTATATCTGGTACAGTAAGAATAAATTGTTAGATTCTTATGAATATGCAACTGGTGGTAAAACTGGCTATACTGATACAGCGCGACGAACTTTAGTTACTACCGCTAGTAATGATAATTTAGATTTAGTAGTAGTTACTTTAAATGATCCTAATGATTGGAAAGATCATAGGAATCTATATGATCATTATTTTGAGTTATATAAAACATATCGTATTTTAAACAAAGACAACTTTAAAGTGGTAGATGATTATTTTTATAAAGATGAATTATATATTAAAAAAGATTTTAAATATCCTCTTCAAAATAATGAAATAGAAAAGATATATACAAAGGCACAATTAGTAAAGTTAAATAATTATAAAAATGAAGATGTAGTAGGAACTATATCAGTATATCTTAATAGCAAAGTAATTCATACCCAAAACATATATGTAAAAAAAGAAAAATCAAAGAAAAATTTGTTTCAAAAAATAATAGGATGGTTTAAATAATGGTTAATAAGATATGGGGGTTTTTTATTATAATAGGAGTCGTCTTTGGTTTAATAAATGGTAATATAGAAATAATTAATATAGAAATAATAGAAAGCACTAAAACAGCTTTAGAAATGATATTTAGAATGTTTCCTATTATAACTCTTTGGGTAGGAATTATGAATATTGCGAAGGTTAGTGGATTGATAGGGAAACTAACTAAATTAATATCTCCTTTATTAAAAAAGTTATTTCCAGAAATACCTAAAGATCATGAATCATTTGGGTTCATTGCCTCTAATATTATAGTTAATATGTTAGGATTAGGATCAGCTGCTACTCCCTTTGGTTTAAAGGCTATGAAATCTCTTCAAACTTTAAATAAAGAAAAAGATACTGCGACTCGTAGTATGATTACTTTTTTAGTATTAAATACTAGTGGTGTTACTATTGTTCCAACTACTGTTATATCTCTAAGAATGATGTATGGGAGTGTTAATCCTACTGAAATAATAATAACCGCATTACTCGCTACTATTTGTTCAACTATTGGTGGTTTAATAATAGATAGAATTCTATATAAAATTTCAAGGTGATAATATGAATATTGTTTCTATTTCAAATATGATAATACCTATTATAATTTTAATTATAATATTTTATGGTTTTAAAAAAAAGGTAAATGTTTATGATACTTTTGTAGATGGGGCTAAAGAAGGTATGGAATTAGGAGTGTCTATTTTTCCATACCTTTTAGGGATGATTATTGCGATTAATATATTCTTAAAGAGCAACATTTTAGAATATACTTTTTCCCTTATAAAACCTTTTTTTGATTATATAAAGCTACCTATTGAAATATTACCTATGGTAATACTAAGATCTGTATCAGGTTCTTCTACTTTAGTTATAATGACTAATATATTTAAAGACTATGGTCCTGATTCTTTTTTAGGAAGACTTGCGAGTACTATTCAAGGATGTACTGATACTACTATTTATGTTTTAACATTATATTTTGGTAGTGTTGGGATTAAAAAGATAAAACATGCTTTATGGGCAGGGTTATTTGCGGATTTAATAGGCATTATTGCGAGTATTATATTTGTATCACTCATTTTTTATTGATATGATATAATTAAATAGGTGATAAGATGGAAAGACTACAAAAAGTTATCGCAAGTAGGGGATATACATCTAGAAGGAAAGCAGAAGAACTAATAAAGCAAGGTAAAGTAAAAGTAAATGGAACGTTAATAAAAGAATTAGGTACTAAAGTGGATAATAATGCCTTAATTGAAATAGATGGCGTAACTTTAGGTAAAGAAGATAAAAAGTATTATTTATTTTATAAACCAGAAGGAATAATATCATCTACTAAAGATCCTAAGGGAAGAAAAACAGTATTAGATTATTTTAAAACAAATGAAAGAATATATCCAATTGGAAGACTTGATTATGATACCTCTGGTATTATTTTGCTTACTAATGATGGTGAATTTGCGAATAGTATGATGCATCCAAGGAATGAAATAGATAAAGTATATACTGCTAAAATAAAGGGTATTATTGATGGCTATTCAATAAAGAGATTAAAAGCGGGAATTGTTTTAGATGGATATAAAACATCTAATGCTAGAGTTAAATTGAAAGAAACAAATAGAAAAAATAAAACCTCTATTGTGGAAATAATAATTCATGAGGGGAGATATCATCAAGTAAAAAGAATGTTTGAAGAAATAGATTATCCTGTTATTTTATTAAAAAGAGAAAGAATAGCTTTTCTAGATTTAAAAGGATTAAAAAAGGGAGAATATAGACCTTTAACTATAAAAGAAGTAAAAAAATTATATAGTATAATAAAAAAATAACAATATATGAACTAATTAATAAAAAGTAAACACGGTTTTTTATGTGTCTACTTTTATCTTACAACTTAATCATATTGTTATTTTTTTATTCTTCTTCATCATCTATTTCTATTGCTCCTGTAGGACAACTTTCTACCGCATCTAAAACATCATTTTTCATATCTTCAGATAGCTTGGTGACTTTCTTTTCCACAATGCCCTCATCATTTAATTCAAATACCTCAGGTACTATTGCTTGACATGCACCACAACCAATACAAGCATCTTTTATTATATTTATTTTCATATTATCACCTCTTATAAAAATTATACTTTATATCCTTTACAAAATCAAATTAAAAAAACTATCCAAATTTATTAAAATATGTTAATATCTTGGTATAGAGGTGTAATTATGGAAGTTAATGAAAATTACAATTATGATGAAAATAATAGAAAAAGTAGATTTAATAGAAATAAAGACTTATATAAAACAATTTATGATGGTGAAAATTACAATACCAGTGAACAAGTATCCATTGAACCTAAAGAAGTAGGCATTGATTCTATAAGAGAAAAACATTTATCTAGGGAAGAATATCAAAAAACTAAAGATTATAAAGAAGCTATTAGTGTTGCGACTGTAGATGAGGAACCTGTTATTGAAGAAGAAGTAATGGAAGAAAAAGTATATGATATTAATAGTATTATTGAAAAAGCCAAACAAAATAGAGAACTAGATGATAATGGTAGGTTAAAAAATACTTCTTATGATATATTAAGTAAGTTAAATATATCTAATACTATTATTCAGGATACCGATGAGATAAAAGAACAAAAAGCTGAAACAGAAAAAGAAGAATTAAAAACATTAATAGATACCGTAACTAGTCATGAACATACGAAAACCGCAACTCTTTTATCTGATTTGTTACCAGATAATGATAATACTATTGTTACTGAAGCATTATCAGAAACTGTTACAACTGAAACAACTATTGTTAAAGAAAAAGAAGAATTCTCTAATGATGAATTAAAAAAGGAAAAAGAAGATTCTATTAATGAGGAATTTAAGGAAGATAAAATTGATAAATCATTTTTTACTGGCAGTTATAAATT
>JBBAEV010000012.1:0-24747 GCA_041655735.1 Bacilli bacterium
CGTTACCTAATAAATCCTTAACAACCACTAAATCATTTGTAACGTTATTATCATATTGTTTGGTCATTGATAGTTTATCGTTAGATAATATCCAACCTGTACTTTCTTGTATCTTTTCATTAGCTTTTATAGTAACTGTTACTTTTTCTCTGGTTGGGGTTGTTATATCGTATTCAACATCTACAATTGGCGCGGTATTATCAAAATTAAATCTTCCACTTCTTGTAATTGTAGTATTACCTGATGTATCTTTAGCTAATATCCAAAGATAATAGCTACCATCTAAGTTGTTTGAACTATCTACAAAACTAAAATTATTAAAACTATTTACAAAACTTTCTTCATTTGGAGTTTCATTTGAATCGGCCCATTGATATTTTAAACTATTATTATCTATTTTATAGTTATCTAATACACTTACAAAAACACTATGATTTTGTTTGTATTTCAAATTAAAACCAGGTAAAAATAAAATGGTGGGTTTAATTGTATCTTCTACAATAACTTGTCTAGTAGCTGTTGTAGTATTTCCAGAACTATCAGTTACTGTATATTTTACTTCATATTCTCCAATTTCGTATGGTTTTACATTACTGTTTCTTTTTATTTTATTAGTAATATTACCATCATAATTATCTGTTGCGGTTGCCCCTTTATCAAAATATAATAATGAGGGATTAATTCTTACTGGGTTATCTCCTTTTAATTTAATAGTAGGTTCTGTTTCATCTACTATATTTATAGTAATTATTACTTTGTTTGATGTTAATAAATCTCTATCATTTCCATTGTATTTTTTATCATATAAAGTTTCTTTTACAGTATATATAACATCAAAACTACCTACTTTATTCATATTTACTTTTGATGTATCAATTATTAATCCTGATAAAGGATCATTACTGTTATCAAAACTTTCTTTTTCTACATTGGTCCAATCTGGAGTGTCACTAAAGACTTCATAAGTTAGTTCATAATTTGGAGTAACTGTAAGTGTTGGAGCGGTTTCATCTTTTACATAGATAAAATTATATCTATATGAAGTATGTCCAGTAGAATCAGTATAATAATAATCAATTCTATATTTTCCTAAAACACTTAAATCAACTTCATTTTTAGAAATATATTTTGGAACAATGTTACTATTTCCATTATCCCAAGGTCTATATCTAATCGTATAACATCTTTTTTGATTTATTTCATTGGTACAGATAGAATCAATAGTATATGTACTTTCTCCATCTAGTTCATCTTTAATAGTAAGAGTTGCGGTAGGATCATATGTTCTGTCTTCTGCTTCAAACTCTTTATTATGATCAGAGCGATTACTTATTGAAACAATATTTGGATATGCTTCAATAACTTTTACTGTTCTTATAACTTCGTCAGCATTGTTACCGCTGTTATCTGTTGCATTATAGGTAACATTATAGGTACCAATAACACCTGTGTTAACTGTATCTCCGCCAATAGTTACAGTTAAATTATTATCATAATTATCTGTTACAGTAGCTCCATATTCTGTATATGTATCAGATAATACTTCTAATATTATTAATTCATCATCATTTAAACTAATAACTGGTTTAGTTGTATCTACAACATTAATAGTTCTTATTATTTCAACTGCTATGTTGTTATTTGAGTCTACTGCATTATATCTTATTTGATATGTTCCTAGGATACTAGTATTAACTTCTCCAGTAATTACTGCGGTTAAATTAGTATCATAGTTATCTGTAACAATAGTTCCTTCTTCTATATATGTTCCAAATACTTCTATTGTAATTTCTCTTTCACCATTTAATCTAATAACAGGAGCTTCTGGATCACTTACAATAACTGTTCTTGTAACTGTATCAGCAGTATTGCCTGCTTTATCAGTTACATCATAAGTTAATTCATATGATCCTACAGTATTTGTATCTACTGTACCTCCAGTAGTAATCTCGTCTGATATTTCGCCATCTACATTATCGGTGGCAGTTGCTCCTGGATCAATAAAGGTACTTCCTACAGTAACATATTCAATAGGATTACCATTTAAAGTGATTACAGGAACTATTGTATCTTTTTCTGTTTCTTCATTATTATTATTATTATCTATGTTATTATCATCTGTTGTAGTCGCAAAAGTATATATTCCTAAAGATGCAACAAAGAATAGAATAAGACCAATCAAAATCCTTCTGTTCATATGTTTCTCCTTTCAATTTCTTTGACATTAAAAAGGCTACTATTTATGCAATAGTAGCCGAACGATCATAATGCATATATATGCACATTAGATTTCATAGCTTTGCGTCCTTTTCTTTCGAAAAGTTTGCTTTTGTTAATGCCAAAGTAATATATACTTATATTTTAGCACAGGCATTTTGACAAAACAAGATGTTTTTTTACAATATTTTCTAATTATATATATATAATTAACTTAAAAACTTCTTTTTTGAGGTTTATTTAACTAAATTTAATCTATTAAAAGGATATAATATAAAAAATGCTTTACCAGTTATTTCTTCTCTTTCTACTAACCCTATTTTTCTACTATCAATAGAAATTTCCCTATTATCTCCTAAAACTAAATACATATTATCAGGTATTTTTTCATAACCTAAATCTTTTAATGAAAAATCTCCTGTTATAATATCATTTAAATGTTTTTCATTTACTTTTTTATTATCAACGTATAATTTATTGTCTTTGTATTCAATATATTCTCCAGGAAGACCTATTACTCTTTTTATTAAGTATTTAGTGTCAATATAATCAAAAACAATAACATCGAATCTTTTTACTTTTCCAAAACGATAACTTACTTTATTTAACATAATAATGTCACCATCTTTAAGATTAGGATTCATTGATTCTTCAAATACTTCAGCAGGAGCTATAACATAATTTCTTAATAGGATTACGATAACAATAACAATAATGTAACCCAACATATCTTTAATAAATTCCATAACCCATCTCCTTCTAGTATTTTCTTATCAAATTTTATCATAAAATTACTTTTTTTACAATGTTATAGTAATTATTGATATTAAGTAGAATAAAGATAATCATTTCATCTCATAATACTAATAGGTGATAATATGACAAGATTAAAAAAATATGAAATAATTGGAGTTATAGTGGTTACTTTTATTGCATCAGTATTGGGATATATATTTTTAAAAAACCCTGGTAATTATGGAATATTAGATTTTTTAGTACCTAAAAATAGTAGTCTATGGGAATTATCAAAAATATTATTTTTAGCATTGACAATATATGCAATTTTTGAATATTTTGTTGTAGGTAAAGAATATAATAATTATGGTTTTGCGAAAGGTGTATCTATTGTTTTAGCACCAGTTATATTTTTATTTATTACATATATAATGGATTTAATAATTGGCAATGTATTTATATGGACACATCTTTTAACTTTCTTTATATCAATAGTATTTGCGCAAGTAGTAAGTCATTTCTTTATGCATGAAAAGTTTTATTTTAAATTAATGAATGTATTTGGTATATTTGCATTAATTGCTTTACTTACCATATTTGCAAGTTATACTGCAACACCAGAGTTACTTCCATTCTTTGAACCAATGGAAAGATATGAAGAGATTATATTAAGATAAAAAAAGACCTTTTGGTCTTTTTAGTTTTCTATTTTTTCATCAAGATAGTTAATTAATTCTTCTATTTTAATTAATTCTTGGGCATCTTTATTATTTTCTTTAACAATAACTTTATCACTTTTTAATTCTTCTTCTCCTACAATAATGATATATTTACTATTATATTTATCAGCTTGTTTAAAAGAAGAAGAAATGTTTTTTCCAAAGTAATCCATATCAGTTTTAAAACCATTAACTCTTAACATATTTGTTATTTTAAATGTTTCTTCTTTGGTATTACCAATACCTATGACAAAAGCATCAATGTTATTATTTTTTAATAAATCGATATTTTCCTTATCTAAAGCCAATAACAATCTTTCAAGACCCATTCCAAAACCAATCCCAGGCGTTTCAGGTCCGTCTAATGTTTCTACCAGATTATTATATCTTCCGCCACCACATAAAGTATTTTGAGAACCAAGCCCTTCTATATCAGCTTGTATTTCAAATATAGTATGAGTATAGTAATCAAGTCCTCTTACCAGTTTAGGATCAACTTCGTACTCTATTTCTAATAAATCTAAATAATCTAATACTCTTTTAAAATAATTTTCGCTATCAGGATTTAAATAATCAATAGTTCTTGGTGCTTTTTTTAATAATTGATTACCACTATCTACTTTACAGTCTAATATTCTAAGTGGATTAATATCCAAACGGTTAATACAATCTTCACATAATTCATTTATTTTTGGTTTAAAGTGTTCAATTAAAGCTTTTTTATAATCACTACTAGATTCTTCATCACCTAGAGTATTTATTTTTACTTTTATGCCTTTTAATCCTAACATTTTAAAAAGCAATACAGGAATACTTATTACTTCAGCATCAATAATAGGACTATCACTACCAAATACTTCTATACCAAATTGAGTATGTTCTCTAAATCTTCCTGATTGAGGCCTTTCATATCGAAAGTTAGAACCAATATAATATTGTTTAATAATTTGTTCATTGTACATTTTATTTTCAATATAACTTCTGACAACTCCTGCGGTGCCTTCTGGGCGAAGTGACATATCACGATTACTTCTGTCTTTAAAATCATATGTTTCTTTCCTTATAATATCTGTTGAATCTCCTACTCCTCTATGAAACAATTCACTTCTTTCAAAGGTTGGTGTTTTAATATAATTATAGTTATATGTTTCACATATATTCTTTATTAATGATTTAATATATAACCATTTTTTACTATTTTCACCATACAAATCATATGTTCCTTTAGGTTTTTGAATCATATTATCACTCCTTTTTTCCTATATATAGTTTATAATAATTTTAATAATTTAGCAAATATTAAAAAAAGAGATTTCTCTCTTTTATTCATCCAATTTAATATGTATTTCCTTTAATTGTTTAGCAGTTACATTATTTGGCGCATGCATTAATAAGTCCTCGGCTTTACTATTCATTGGAAAAGCAATTATTTCTCTAATGTTTGGTTCATCCGCAATAAGCATTACTATTCTATCTACTCCTGGGGCTATACCAGCATGAGGAGGAGCGCCATAGTGGAAGGCATTATATAAAGCAGAAAATTTATTTTCTACTACTTCTTTTGTATACCCAGCTATTTCAAAAGCTTTTACCATTGTTTTGGGTTCATGGTTTCTAACTGCTCCACTAGATAATTCTATACCATTACATACGATATCATATTGATAAGCAAGTATTTCTAATGGATTTTTTTCTTCTAAAACTTTCATTCCGCCTTGTGGCATTGAAAAAGGGTTATGACTAAAGTCTAGTTTACCTTCATCATTTAATTCAAACATAGGAAAATCTACTATCCAGCAGAATATAAATTCATCTTTACTTATTAAATTTAATCTATTTGCGAGTTCTGTTCTAATGATACCAGAAAGCTTTGTAGCGATATTTTCCTCATCAGCAATGAAGAACATAACACTTTCTTTCTTTGCATCAGTTTCACTAATTAAACTTTGTTGTCCTTCTTCGCTAATGAACTTAGCAATAGGACCATTTAATTTATTTTCTTCTACTTTTAGCCAAGCTAAACCTTTTGCTCCATTTTCTGTAGCAAATTCTATCATATCATCAAAGAATTTACGAGGTTTATCGCTGATATTAGGGGCACAAATTACTCTTACCGTTTTATTCTTAAAAGCCTCTAGATTTTCTTTTTTAAATATATTAGTAACATCTTTTATTTCAAGTGGATTTCTTAAGTCTGGTTTATCAGTACCATATTTTAACATAGATTCAGTAAAGGGAATACGCGGGAAAGGAGCTTTATTTATTTTTTTATTAGAAAACTCTGAAAATAATTCATATAATAATTTTTCCATAACTTTAAATATATCATCTTGAGTAGCAAAAGCCATTTCCATATCTAATTGATAGAATTCTCCAGGGGATCTATCCGCTCTAGCATCTTCATCTCTAAAACAAGGTGCTATTTGAAAGTATTTATCAAATCCACTAGTCATTAACAATTGTTTAAATTGTTGTGGAGCTTGTGGTAAAGCATAAAATTTTCCAGGATGTATTCTACTTGGTACTAAATAGTCTCTAGCGCCTTCAGGAGAAGATGCGGTTAATATTGGAGTAGTTATTTCTAAAAAACCCATATCAGTCATTCTTCTCCTTATAGAAGAAACTATTTTACTTCTTAAAATAATATTATTATGTACTTTTTCTCTCCTTAAGTCTAAAAATCTATATTGTAGTCTTAGATCTTCTCTAACTTCAGTTTCAGGAAAAACATTAATTGGTAGTTCTTTTTCTACCTTACTTAATATGTTTATTTCAGATGCATTAATTTCTATTTCTCCTGTAGCAAGTTTGGGATTAATCATATTATCAGGTCTTGGTGTTACTATACCCTTAATAGATACAGCAGATTCTTTAGGAATAGATTCCGCTAGTTCTTTCATATTACTATCTTCTTCTGGTATTGTGACTTGTGTAATACCATAATGGTCTCTAATATCTAAAAAGATAATTCCTCCATGATCACGATAGTTATGAAGCCATCCCGCAATTTTTACTTCCTCATTAATGTTGTTTTTGTTTAATTCGCCACAATTATGTGTCTTATATTTATTCATATTTTCCTCCTCATATAATAAAAAAGTCCTTAAAACATAGTTTAAGGACGAATTATCGCGGTGCCACCTTAGTTCGTAATATAATATTACGCTCTTAAACTCTTAACGCGAGCAACGATTTCTCTCCTGAGTTGTCACATTACCCAATCTTCGAGAATATTGTAATATTTTATTATCATTACTTTCATTAACTATTCTACTAGATTGCGAAGATTTGGTCAAGGGTTTTTGTTTGTTTCTTGTAAATTCCAAAATAGCATAATTAGTTTCTTTTATTTGTTTACTACTAACAATACCCATACTAACAATATGATTTATAGCTTTATTGTATAATGCAATAGAATCTTTTTCTGATATTCCTAATATTTCGGCAATTTTCTTATGGCAACAAGGATTAAATCCGTCGCTACCTGTTCTATATGTTAATATTTTTCTTTCGACAATAGAAAGTTTTCTGCTATCCTTTGTAGTTAAAAAAGTTTTTATATTTTTTTGTGTTTCTTCTAACCATTGTTTTGGAGTATAATTATTAACTTTAGTATTTTCATCATCCAAATAATCAACAATTTTTTTAGATCTTGATGGATGACGGAGTTTTCTTATAGCACTAGCTTCTATTTGACGAATACGTTCTCTTGAAACTCCAAATATTTGTCCTACTTCTTCTAGTGTTCTAGTTCTACCATCATCAAGACCAAATCTTAATCTTAATACTATTTCTTCTCTTTTAGTTAAACAACGAAAAAGCTTTAAAAGATCTTCTCTTAATTTTATATCTATAGTGTGTTTTTCTGGGGATATTGCGTTTTCATCTTTAACAATATCAAGTAAAAAACAATTTTCATCTTCACCAATCGAATTATCGAGTGACTGAGGATTTTGTTGTGTTAATAACTCTTCTAATCTTCTTATTATATTTCTTTGCAAACCCATTCTTTTCATCATTTCTTCTTCATTAGGATTTCTACCAAATTCTTGAAAAAAATCACTTTTGTTTTTATGATAGTTATTTAATATTTCAACCATATGAATTGGTATTCTAATAGTTCTTGCTTGATCTGCAATAGCTCTAGTAATGGCTTGTCTAATCCAGCATGTTGCATATGTTGAAAATTTAAATCCTCTTGTATGATCAAATTTTTCAACCGCTTTCATTAGTCCAATATTTCCCTCTTGAATCAAATCAAGAAAAAGCATACCTCTACCTACATATCTTTTCGCAATAGAAACTACTAATCTTAAATTGGATTCGGCTAATTCTTTCTTAGCTTTTTCATCACCTTGTAAGATTCTTATAGCCAACTCTATTTCTCCTTTAGCATTTAACAAACCGATTTTACTTATCATTTTTAAATATGATTTAACAGCATCATCAAATCGTTCTTCATTATCAATGTAATCTTCATATTTTTGTGGTATTATGATAACATGTTTTTCTTTAAGTCTTATTATTACCTCAGGTATTAGATAATCTTTACTCCCTTCTGGTATTTTCTTTGATTTGTCTATTATTGTTTCGATTTTTTCTTCGGTAATAGAATTGCCCTTTATTAAAGGACCTATTTTTTTTAAGGCAATATCAAGATATTCATTAATAGATTGTGAAATTTTAGTTTCTATTTCTTCATTAGAAAGTTCTTTTGGTTGAATGTTTTCTTTATCTTTAATTAATTTTGAATTGTTTGTTTTAACCATTGATATCACATCTTTTCATTAATGTACTATTTTACAATATATGCCTTACTGAGTCAATTCTTTTACTTATATCTTTTAAATAAAATTTTATAGTAGTTACTATTAAAATGGTGGCAGGTAAAGCAATTATTATACCAATTGTTTTAAATAATATTCCCCCTGTTAATACCGCAAAGATTATAATTAATGGATGTAACTTAATAGCTTTACTATATATTTTAGGAGAGATAATATAAGCATCAATATTTGGAAAGACAATACATATAATAAGGGTTAATATTAATAACTTAGTAGATATAACCGAAGCTGTTATTAAAGCAATTACACTAGTGAACAAACCTCCAAAATAAGGAATAATAGTAGTAATTCCTGATAGTATTCCTAGTAATAAGAAATGTGGATGCCCAATTATATAAAATAGTAATGTATATTCTATTATTTGAATAATAATAATCTTACCTAAGGCAGTAAAATAATTACTCATTTCTTGATCAATAACTTTAAAATATAAATATGTTTTGTTGCTTTTGTATTTTAAGTACTTCTCTATTTTTAATCTTATTTTATCTATATCAAATAAAAAATATATACCAATAATAAATGATATTAAATATATGGTTATATAAGAGATAGATGTTTTAATTACATTAATTGTACTTATTGACAAATAGTTTCCTAAATTATTCATAGTATTATTAAATATATCTGCTAAAGATTCTCTCAGCGGATTAGTATTGAAATTATATTTAGTAGAAAGATTTTGAATAAATATAATTATATTTGAAAATAGAGATGATAATTCATTTATTAATAAAGGAATAATTAATATTATCACTATAGTAATTAAACCAATAAATAAAATACTAATAATAAGTATAGATATAGTTTTATTAATAGATTTATTAGTCATATATTTAAGTAATGGATTGAAGGCATAAGCAAAAACAAATCCTATAATAAAAGGAGTAAATATTTTTATTATAGTAGATATAATATCTAACCATAAGTCTTTGCTTAAATAAAATAAAAATAATATTACTACAATAATAGCTATATTTACTACTTTATAGTTAATATTATTCTTTTCCATTTTGATACCCCACTTATTTTATTAGTCGTTCTACTCTATTGATATCACGAATATTTTTAAGACTATTTATAAAGTTGGCTAATTTTATGGTATCTTCTACTAGTATTGTTATGTCATATATAAATATATTATTATTTTTTAATGTGTTAATACTTTCAATATTAATATCAAATATAGAAGCTTGATTTACAATGTCAGTTAATAAATTTCTATCTTTTTTAGAATAGACTATTATATTAGTAGGATATTTATGTCCAACAATTTTATTCCATTTTACTTCAATAGTTCGTTCATTAGTACCTGCAATATTATGACAATTAGCACGATGAATAGTAATTCCTTTACCTCTTGTAATATAACCAATTATTTCATCACCATATATTGGTTTACAACAATTAGCATGATTAATTTTTATATTATTAATACCCTCTACAATAATATCGCTATTTATAATAAATTTATTACTTTTTGTTGTTTTATCAAATTTATTAATTGAAGTTATATCTTTTTTAGTTATACTATTTACTATTTGATTTGAAGTGTATTTTTTGGTTCCTATGAAATAATATAAGTCATTAAGATTGTTTATATTTTGTTCTTTCATGAAGTTTTTTTCAATATTATCAAGAGTGTTTTTTATTGGAAGAACATTTTTTCTTATTTCTTTTAATAGTTTTTCTTCCCCGTCTTTAATATAATCCTCTTTATTTATTTTGGTAAAGAAACTTTTTATTTTAGATTTTGCTTGTTGAGTTTTAGCTATATCGTACCACTCTCTACTTGGTGTTGAATTTTTATTTGTGATAATTTTAACAATATCACCTGTTTTTAACTTAGTACTTAATGGTACTATTTTATCATTTACAAGAGCTCCTACCATTTTATGACCCACATCAGTATGAACACGATAGGCAAAGTCAACTGGATTACTACCTTTAGCAAGTTCAATAACATCACCATTAGGGGTATATACATATATTTTTGTACCTAATAAATCCTCTTTTATTGATTTTATAAGTTCTTCATTAGATATTTTTTCATCTTGTAATTCAATGATAGATCTAAATAACTTTAATTTTTGTTCTGCAATATTTTTCATAGATTTATTAACACTTTTATGTTCTTTATAAGACCAATGAGCCGCAATACCACGCTCAGCTATTTCATCCATTTCATAAGTTCTAATTTGTATTTCAAAGTGATGTCCACTAATCCCAAAAACAGTTGTATGAAGTGACTGATACATATTATTTTTAGGATTAGCTATATAATCTTTAAAACGCCCCATTACTGGTTTATATTTTGAATGAATTAATCCCATTACGGTATAACATTCAGCTTCTGTATTAACATAGATACGAAGTGCTTGTAAATCGTAAATATTTTCAAATTTTCGTCCGGTATTCATTTTATTATAAATACTATAAATACTTTTAGAACGACCTTTTATTTCAAATTTAATACGATGTTCTTTTAATAAAGCAGATATTTCATCAATCATTTGTTTTATCATATTATCTCTTTCTGCTTTAGTTTTATTTAATTTTTCAACAATATCAAAAAATACATCGGGTTTTAAATATCTTAAACTTATATCTTCTAATTCATGTTTTAATTTTTGCATTCCAAGTCTATGAGCGATAGGCGTTAATATTTGTAACGTCTCTTTAGCTTTTTTCTTTTGAATTTGTTTTGGGAAACACCACAAAGTTTGCATATTATGAAGACGATCTGCTAATTTTATTATGATTACTCTAACATCCTCACTTATCCCAACAATAATCTTTCTAGTATTTTCTGCGATATATTCAGTTTCACTAGAAAATTTTAATTTACTTATTTTTCTAACGCCTTCAACTAAAAGAGCAATTTCTTCACCAAATTTTTCTTTTATTTCTTCCGTAGTTATATTTACAATAGGTGTTTCATGAAGAAGAGCCGCAATAATGGCAGATATATCTGCATATATTTCAGTTAAAATACTGGCCACATTTAAAGGATGTTGAATAAAATCCTCCCCTGTTTCTCTTTTTTGTCCTAAATGTTTTTCTTTAGAAAATTCATATGCATCCTTTATTTTTTTTAAAGCTTCTTTATTTTTTATATATTTTTTTATTTTATTTTCTAATTCTTCATAAGTTATTAATTTTTTACTTCGAGGCATATATATCCTCCTTTACTTATTTATCCCTTTTATTTCTAATTCTGAAAGTTCAATAACCTTCTTTTTGTTTTTTGTTTTTTTATTTAATTTCTTTTCGAGTGATATCCAAATTTGACTCGCGAGATATATTGATGAATAAGTACCTGCGATTAAGCCAATAAATAATGCGATATTAAAATTAATTATTTCATAAGACCCTACTATTATTAGCATTAATACAGTAATAATAGTAGTTATGCTTGTATATATAGATCTTAAGAATGTTTGTCTTATACTTTTATTAACAACTTCCTCAAGTGATTTATCTTTCATACTTTTTATATTTTCTCTAATTTGATCAAAAATAATAATAGTATCATTTATTGAATAACCAATAATGGCGAGTACTGCAGCAATAAATAAACTATTTACTTCTAATCTAAATATTGAAAAAATGGATACAATAATAAAAGCATCATGGAATAAAGCAATTACTCCAGATATAGCATAAGATAATCTGAATCTAATAGTAACATAAATTATGATTCCTAAAGAAGCAATTATTAAGGATCCTAAAGCGTTACTTGCCATTTCTTTTTTTCCAACATAAGTCATTACATTAATGTTTGGTTCAATATTATATTTATCACTAAAATAATCTTTTACTAAGGCTTTATTTTTATCATTTAATTCGCCGTTTAACTTTACGTTTGCACTTTTATTATTATTAGTTAAATCAATATCTGTCATTTCATATCCTAATGCATTTATATCCTTGGTGATTTCTTCTTCAGTTAATTTGTTTTCAGAAGAAACCATAATTTGGGTCCCTCCATTAAATTCTATTCCTAGATTTAATTTAAATAGTAAAATTGAGCCTATCCCTAACAATAATATAATAATAGATGTAGTTATAAATCTTTTTCTTTTTGAGATAAAATCTAATTTTTTAAAATTATATTTAGTTCTTTTTTCATTTTTATTTACATTAGGAATATCTTTTTTATTAACATTAATGAATATATTAGGTTTATTTTCAAAACATTTTGTTTTAACAATAATTTTTAATAACCATCGTATTAAATAAACCATAACAATAATAGTTGTGATAATACTAATCATTAACATTAAGCCAAAACCTCTTACACTACTTTCACCAAAGTTAAATAATACAATGGCTACTATAAAAGTAGTAATATTACCATCAATAATAGAACTAAATGATTCTTTATTTCCATTTTCAAAGGCTTTTGTTAGGCTTCTTCCTTCAAATAACTCCTCTTTTATTCTTTCAAAGGTTATAATATTGGCATCAACAGCCATTCCAATTCCAATAATAATTGCGGCAATACCAGACAGTGTTAAAGTGCCATTAATTAAATAAAATAATAAGAATGTGAGAAAGCCGTATATTAAGATACCAAAACTAGATATTAAACCAGCAAAACGATATAAAACAGTCATAAGTATCATTATTAATAAAATACCTATTATACCTGCTGTTAGAGTTTTATTTAAAGTCATATCACCTAAATCACCACTAACACTATTAGAAGATACTTCTACTAATTTGGTAGGAAGTGATCCGGAATTAATGTTTTTAGTTAATTCATTAGCTTCTTCTTGAGTAAAATTACCACTAATAATAACATCCCCTGTAAATGCTTCATTTACATAAGCAGCTGATAAACAATTTGATTCATTAAAATTACCACAGCTATTTTTTTCAATTTCATAAGAATCAACATTACTATCAAAATCGAGCCATATAACTATCATATTATTAGTCATATCTTTTACTTTGTTAGTAACATTAAAGAAAGTACCGTTATCTTTAATAGATAAAGCTACAGCAGGTCTTCCTTTATCATCTTGTGATAATTTTGCTCCTCCCCCTTTTAATACTGAACTAGTCATTAATAAATTGTTATTAGTATCTCTAAATGTTAAATTATATGGTTTATTTAACTTTTTACGTGCATCTTCTTCATTTTTAATACCAGGTAATTTTATAATTATCTGGTTGTTTTCTGTTTTTATTATTTCAGGTTCTGTAACTCCTAAATTATCTATTCTTTTTGTTAATATTTCACAGGTAGTATCTATCATAGTATTAGTTACTTTATCATCTGTAATAGATTCTACTCGATATTTTATTTCAAAACCACCTTGTAAATCTAATCCTAAATTTTGTTTTTCAAATAGTGGTTTAAAAAAGTACAAAAGCACACCACCAACAATAGTAATTATTGTCATAAATATAATTAATCTTTTTTTCATGTTAATTCTCCTTATAGTAATTCATCTTTATCATCGAAATAAATATTACGATCTCTAGATGATAATTTTTCTTTTACATAACTATCTATTTCATATTCGGTTAAATCAAAGATATCGGATACCATTTGGTGTAATCCCAAATCATTAGCTTTTAACCATTTTTTTTCTTTTAGAAAATTCCAAATATCTTCGGTTTTTATATAATCATAACCTAATCTTTTAAATTCTCTTTGTTTTGTTGTAATGGCAGGTTTTAAACGTTCATATAATTCAACTAATGAATTAAATTCTATATTCATAATTACCACCCTAATATTTAATTATTTGTCTCATATATTATTATATAATAATTTTATTGAAAATAAAAGGTGCGATATGGAAAAAGAAAAATTTGTTAGATCAACTGTTATTTTAATAATTGGTGGTTTTATTACTAAATTGTTAGGAATGATAATAAGGGTAATTACTACAAGACTAGTTGGAGAAGAAGGAATAGGTATATATATGTTGATTATGCCAACTTTTTTCCTATTTATTACTTTAGCACAATTAGGTTTTCCAATTGCGATAAGTAAATTAGTTAGTGAGGGTACCAAGGATAATAAAAAAATAGTTTTATCAATTATTCCAATATCATTAATACTAAATATTATATTAATAATAGTAATTCTAATATTAGCTCCCGTTTTATCTAAAGTATTATTGAATGATGAAAGAACATTATTTCCATTAATGGCAATTTCTATTATATTACCTTTTATAAGCATTTCTAGTATTATTAGAGGCTATTTTTTTGGAAAAGAGAGAATGATTCCACATACGGTAAGTCAAATTATCGAACAGGTAACTAGATTAATAATAATGATTATATTAATACCTATTTTTTTAAAACATAGTTTAATTAGTGCGATAATAGGAATTATTTTAGTAAATGCGATAAGTGAAATATGTTCAATTATTGTATTGATTTTTTATTTACCTAAAAAAATTAGGATTAAAATGAATGATTTTGTGCCTAAATCGTCCATTTTAAAAGAAGTATTAAATATTGGTGTTCCTACTACTGGAAGTCGATTAATAGGTTCTTTCGGATATTTTTTAGAACCAATACTTTTAACTCAAGCACTTTTATATATTGGTTATTCTAATAATTATATTGTATTAGAATATGGAATTTTAACTGGTTATGTTTTCCCATTACTATTACTTCCCGGTTTTTTTTCCCAAGCTATAGCGTCAGCTTTACTTCCCGTTATTAGTAATAATTATGTAAGGGGCAAGAAAAAATATGTAATAAAAAAAATAAAACAAGGAGTTTTGTTTTCATTGTTAATTGGGCTTTTATTTTCATTATTTTTATTTATTAAACCTAATTATTTATTAAATTTGTTATTTAATACCAATAAAGGTGTTGAATATATTAGAATATTAATTCCTTTCTTTTTAATTTTTTATATTCAAACACCTTTAACTTCATCATTACAAGCTATGGGAAAGGCAAAAGATGCGATGATGGGAACATTTTATGGAATGATAGTAAAAACAACATTTATATTTATATTATCTTTATTAAAGATTGGTATGTATGGTTTTCTTATTGGGTCTGCTTTTAATATTTTTATTGTGACAATTAATCATTATTTAAAACTAAAGAAACATTTATCTTAATCCTTCTTTATGATATATACTTTATG
Source organism: Bacilli bacterium (assembly GCA_041655735.1). Lineage (GTDB taxonomy): Bacteria > Bacillota_I > Bacilli_A > RF39 > UBA660 > JBBAEV01. The sequence goes on from JBBAEV010000012.1 coordinate 15,648, forward strand.
TTTTTTTAAAAAAGCATAAAAAATGTTATCTAAACTTACTTCTTCTTTAGTTAATATTCTTTCAAGCCATATTTGATCTTTATTTAATTCTATTAAAGTGTCTTTTTGAATCTTTCCATCTAATATTAATGGCATAGGAAAATCAGTCTTAGTCTTAAGTTTATTGTATTTAAAAACAGATAATGTGCCATTGGTTTCTAATATGGCATACTCTATTTCTTCTATTGATTTTACATTATTACTTCTCATTTGAACCATTAAGTCTTGAAGATTATATCTTTGTTTTATCATTTCTTTTATATTTATTTTACCATTTTTAATTATTACTGATGGTTTACCATCAATAAAATCTCTAAATTTCCCACTTTTAAGTGCTATTTTTGCGAATATAATTTGATAAGTAGTAAGAAGTACAATTGGAACTAATCCAATTAGAATAGATTCATCATTTTTTTCAATGGATATAGATATTATCTCGGCCATCATAACAAATACAATTAAATCAATAACACTTAATTCTCCAAATTCTCTTTTACCCATAATTCTAAATAAAAATATAATTAAGAAATAAAACAAAGTAGTTCTTAAGATAATGCTAATATATTCCATATTATCACCTATTTCATTATGGTATAAGTAATATTTTTTTATTCAATACATATTGTTTAATAGGTGGTGTTTATGACATATATTAAATCATTAGTTTATATAATGCTAATAATCTTAGTATCAACTTTTATTACTACTATTCTTCATTATTTTAATGTTATTGGTGGTAATTTAATGTCAGTATTAAAATTAGTCATCCCAATATTAGCCCTTTTTTATGGTGGTATATATATTGGGAAGAATAGTATGAAAAAAGGTTATATTGAGGGAATAAAGTTAGGAGTATTATTTTCCTTAATACTACTTATTATATCCTTTTTTATACCTGATACTATTAAGTTTATTAATCAAATTATTTACTTTTTAATTATACTAGGAAGCTCAATGTTTGGAGGAATGCTTGGGATAAATAGAGTTAAGAAAACAACTACTAGTGAATAGTAGTTGTTTTTATTTATTGTATTTATTTAAGAAGTCTTTTTTAAATTTATTATATTTATCTTCTTTAATAGCTTCTCTGATATCTTCTGTTAATTTAATTAAAAATCTTATGTTATGAATAGATAAAAGTCTTCCTCCAAATGATTCATTAGCTGTTATTAAATGCCTTATATAAGCTTTAGAATAGTTTTTACATGTATAACAGTCACAACCTTCTTCTAATGAGGTAAAATCTTCTTTATATTTACTATTTTTAATATTTATTTTACCTGCTTTAGTAAAAGCATTACCATGTCTTGCGATTCTTGTGGGAAGAACGCAATCAAAAATATCTACTCCTCTTTCTACTCCTTCAAGAATATCTAATGGATCTCCCACTCCCATTAGATACCTTACTTTATCTTCTGGTATATAGGGGGTTGAATAATCAATGGCAGCATACATGTCTTCTTTTGATTCATTATCATTAGCGACGCCACCAATACTATAACCATCAAAATTTAATTTAACAGTTTCTATGGCGCTATGTTTTCGAAGATCTCTATAAGCTCCTCCTTGAATAATACCAAATAATGATTGATTGGGATTGTGGTGAACATCTTTTCCTCTTTTTGCCCATCTTAGCGTTCTTTCAATACTATTCTTCATATATTCATAATCAGCACTAGCAGGAGGACATTCATCAAAACTCATCGCGATATCGGAGTCTAATGCGTTTTGTATTTCAATTGATCTTTCTGGAGTTAAGAATAATTTACTACCATCTAAATGTGATTTAAAATGTACTCCTTCTTCAGTTATATCTTTAGGTCTTGCAAGAGAAAACACTTGAAAACCACCACTATCAGTTAAGATTCCTTTATCATAATTCATAAACTTATGTAATCCGCCAGCCTTTTTAACTATATCTTCTCCTGGTCTAAGCCATAAATGATATGTATTACTTAAGATGATACCACTATTCATTTCTTTTAATTCCTCAGGAGATAGTGTTTTTACAGTAGCAAGTGTTCCTACTGGCATAAACATAGGGGTTTCAAAGGAACCATGATTAGTATGTAATACACCATATCTAGCTTTATTATCACAATGTATTAATTCATATCTTACTTTCATATTTATCACTCACTTTATAAACATACTATCGCCAAAAGAAAAAAATCTATATTCTTTTTTTATGGCCTCTTGATATGCTTTCATTATATTATCTTTACCTCCAAAAGCACTAACTAACATAATAAGAGTACTTTTAGGAAGATGGAAATTAGTTATTAATGCATCAATAGCTTTAAACTTATATCCGGGATATATAAATATATCTGTCCAACCACTACATTCTTTAAATTCATTGTATTTATTTATTATAGTTTCTAATGTTCTGGTAGAAGTAGTTCCTACACTTATTATTCTATTACCCTCTTTTTTAGCTTTATTTAATATATTAGCAGTTTCTTTATTCATACTATAATATTCTAAATGCATTTTATGCTCATTTATATTATTTACACTTACTGGACGAAATGTGCCTATGCCTACATGCAAAGTAATATATACTATAGTAATGCCTTTTTCTTTTATTTTATTTAATAATTTATTAGTAAAATGAAATCCTGCAGTAGGAGCCGCCGCACTACCTTTTTCTTTAGCGTATACTGTTTGATATCTATCTTTTTCTTTTAGTTTTTCATGAATATATGGGGGAAGTGGCATTTCTCCTAATTTATCTAATATTTCATAAAAGATGCCATCATATATCATTTCATATTTTCGAAGTCCTTCTTCTAATATTTCTATACATTTTGCTTTTAATAAACCATCTCCAAAAGATACTATATCTCCTGCTTTAATTCTTTTAGAAGGTTTAGTCATACACTCCCAAATATCATTTTCTTGTTTTAATAGAAGTAATTCAATATGAGCATTAGTTTTTTCTTTTATTCCTAAAAGTCTTGCAGGTAATACTTTTGTATCATTTAATACTAATACATCATCTTTATTTAAGTAATCTATTATATTTTTAAAATGGGTATGCTTAAAATTACCAATATTTTTATCTAATATTAATAGTTTTGATTCATCTCTATTTTTTAATGGTGTTTGAGCAATTAAGTGTTCTGGTAAATCATAATTAAAATCTTCTGTTTTCATAAAATCACCTCATTCATTATATCAAATAAAAAGAAAAAACAGAAGAATCTGTTTTAAAACATTTTATCTTGATAATCTATTTTTAAATGTTCATATGCTTTTGGTGTCACCATTCTACCTCTTGGAGTTCTTTTAAGAAGTCCTATTTGTAGTAAATATGGTTCATATACATCTTCAATAGTTGTTGTTTCTTCACCAATAGAAGAAGCAACGGCCTCTATTCCAACTGGACCACCATTAAATCTTTCAATAATAGCTTTTAATAATTGATGATCAGTATCATCTAAGCCTAATTCATCTACTTTTAATCTTTCTAATGATTTTTTGGCGATATTTAAATCAATATGACCATTTCCTTCTACTAAAGCAAAATCTCTTACTCTTTTAAATAATCTATTAGCAACTCTTGGAGTTCCTCTTGATCTTTTAGCAAGTTCCTTTGCGGCATTATTATCTATTTTTACATCTAATACACGAGATGTTCTTTTAATAATTTTTTCTAATTCTTCTTCAGTATAATAACTTAACTTTGATACAATACCAAATCTACCTCTAAGTGGACTAGAAAGATCACCTGCTCTGGTTGTAGCTCCTACTAAAGTAAATGGAGGTAAATCTATTTTTATGTTTCTAGAGCTACCATCACTTCCTACTATTATATCCAATGAAAAATCTTCCATCGCTGGATATAATATTTCTTCAATATAACGAGGCATACGATGTATTTCATCAATAAATAATATATCATGTGGCTCCAAGGTAGAAAGTATTGCGGCTAAATCTCCACTTTTTTCTATAGTAGGACCACTAGCTGTTTTAATATTAGAACCCATTTCATTCGCAATAATATAAGCAAGTGTTGTTTTACCAAGACCAGGAGGACCATATAATAATACATGATCTAATGCTTCTTCTCTCATTTTGGCAGCCTCAATAAATACTTTTATATTTTCTTTTACTTCGCTTTGACCAATATACTCATCAATACTATCAGGTCTTAGTGTTTCTTCAAAAGTATCCTCTTCTAATTCATGATTAGTAATTATTCTTTCTTCCATTTAATCACCTAACTATTTAAATATTTTTCTTCATCTTTAAAATATTGTGGTATAAAATCTAATTGATCATTGGGAATATTTAAACCTCTTCCGTATTCAAGCATTTCACTCCAAGTGCTTTTATTTTTAGTTAAATAAAATACCTTTTTTTAAATACAACAATTAATTTATTATCGTTATCATAAAAATGCTCATACCAAGTCCCTACATTCATATATTGTTGTAGTAACTTTATTTTATTTTCTAGTTCATTTTCTTTTACTTCTACTATGTTTATACCCCAACTGCTATTTTTATTAGTATTTAATATTTTAAATAAATTTTCTGTTTTTATTCCCTTTAAGGATATGTCTAGAATTACGCCATGAAACATAAAATCTCCCCCTACTTTAATAATAATTTTAAAGCTTCTTTTATTTGTATTTCTATTTCATCATCTTGTTTTATTTTAGGTAATATATTAATAATATCTTTATTTTTATATCCTAATGCTTTTAATGCATCTATTAAATCATCATTGTTCTTATTATTGACTACTTTTTCTTTTGAAACTAATTGTCCTTTTAAATCTAATATTATTTGTCTAGCTACTTTATCACCTATTTTAGGGAATTTTTTTAAATATAAAATGTTTTCTCTTTCAATCGCATCAATAACTCCACTTACAGAACCAGTAGCGAGAATTGGAAGCGTCATTTTAGGTCCTAATCCTTTTACTGAAATAAGTTTTAAAAACAACTCTTTCTCATTAATGGTTTTAAAGCCAAACAAACTATTTTCATCTTCTCTAATATGTTGATATAAGTAGATTAGATATTCTTCTTCCAACTTAAATATATAGGGATTTGGAGTATATATTTGGTATCCTATATCATTATTATCTAATACAATATAATTGGCCCCTATTTCTTTTATAATGCCTTTAATATAGTTATACATATTATCACATCCTATTTTATTATAACATAAAAATAAAAAAACGAACATAAATTCGCATTTTTTATTCTAGTTCTTCTATTTTATAAGATAATATATTCCAATCCTCATCAAAATCAAAGAACCCTTTTATTTTTTTTCCTTCTAATACATATGGTAACCAATATTTATCATCTGGAAACATTTTATCATAAGGTATTTTATCTATATCAAACCATTTTGGTTTTACTTCATCACTTTCTTTTGGTGTTCCATCCCAATTAGTTGCGATAAATAAATGAAATGTTAAATTTAGTTTTTCACCTTTATAACATTCCATAAATTCAATAGTTCCAACTTTATAATATTCGGTTGGGGTGATGAATATTTCTTCTTTACTTTCTCTAATCATTCCCTCTTCTGGTGTTTCGTTTGGTTCTATTTTGCCACCAACACCGTTATATTTACCTTCGCCAAAACCCTTTTTTTTCATCGCAAGTAAAATTTTATTATCTTTTCTTAGTAACAATAATGTAGTTTGCATTTTTTTCATATACTACTCCTTAAATATTTATTCCTTCATATTATGATATACATTTTGTACATCTTCATTTTCTTCTAATGTTTCTACTAATCCAAATACTTTTTCTTTAATATTATCATCTACTTCTATTTCTACTTTAGGTAAGAATGTTACTTCTGATACCATAAATTCTTCTATACCTAATGTTTCTAATGCCTTTTTAACATCAATAAATTTATCATATGGAGTAATTATTTCATAATTATCTTCATTAGTAGTAAGATCTTCTGCCCCAGCATCTATTACTGTCATCATTACATCTTCTTCATTATATTTATTATCTATAATAATGATGCCTTTTCTTTCAAATAAATATGATACAGAACCATCAGTACCTAAATTACCATTTTTTTTACTAAAAGCAGATCTTATTTCTGGAGCAGTTCTATTTTTATTATCAGTTAAACAATCAACCATAACTGCAATACCACCTGGTCCATATCCTTCATACCTGATTGCTTCATAGTCTTCTCCACCAATTTGTTTACTAGCCTTATCAATAGCGTTTTGAATTTTATCCTTAGGCATATTTTCACTTTTGGCTTTATCAATAACCATTCTTAATGTTGGATTATTATTAGGATCTTTATCCCCTGATTTAGCAGCTACATAAATTTCTTTAGCTAGTTTTTGAAATATATTACCTCTGATTGCGTCTTGTGCCCCTTTTCTTCTCTTTATATTGGCCCATTTTGAATGTCCTGACATGATATCTTCCTCCTTATGTTAATATATCTATGATTATGGGCGCTAAAATAATTAATAAAATTATAGGAACGAATAGCAATACAGAAACAATACTTATTTTTACAGGTATTTTAGATAATTGCTTCCTTATATTCATTATTTTTTGATTATTTAAATAATCAATTTGATTATTTAATGTATCTAAAATACTAGTTCCTAATTTATTAGCTTCTACCATATTAATTAAAATATCTTTAATAATTGGTGATGGAATTCTTTTCCCCATATCAAGTAATGCTTCATTAATAGTTTTACCATATCTTATTTCAGTTAATGTTTTTTTAAATTCTTTTGATAATTCTGATTTAAGATTATCAGTAGTATTCTTTAAAGCTATTTCAAAACCACTTCCTGATTCCATACATAACGCAAATATTTCAAAGAATGTTAATGCTTCTTCATTTAATTTGTTAATTCTTATCTTTATATTATTTTCAAGTAATAAATATGTAATAAGAATATAATAAATAATTGTTATGATAGGAGCCCATAATATACCAAATTCATTTGTATATAATACAATAAAAAATACTAAAAGAGAAGATATAAATCTAAAATTTAGAAAAAAATTAATATTTATTTTAGTTTTAGATCCTAACATTAATATTTTTTCATTAGTTTTATCAATACATCTTTTAGTAAAAATTTTTCTTGTTAGAATACTTGGCTCTTTCATACAAATCACACTCTTACTTTTAATATTTTATTAATAAAGAAAACATATAAAATAAGTAACGCAGTAATTATTACTATTACCATATTACCAATAGTAGTATTAAATAGTGGCAAAAAGAAATCGGGACTTAATAAGTGAACACCTAGAATAAATACTATAGGCATTATAATTAATACTTTTATTGTTATTTTACTATTAGCAGTTAATGTTTTCATTTCATGATTAATTTTATATCTATTATATAAATTTTTTTCAATAGCGGAAAAGACCTTAATAATATTGCCCCCTGTTTTTTCTGATATTGATATGGTAGTTGCGATATAAGAAAATTCTTCTATTTTTGTTCTTTTAGCTAATCTATTAAAGGCAGTTTCAAATTCAATACCCATTATTAAATCATTATATAGTAGATTAAATTCTCTTCCTATAGGACTTTCTTGACCTGCTATTATTTCTACTGCTTGCAAAGTGCTTTTACCAGCCTTATAGGCATTGTTTAATATTGTAATAGTATTCAATATATCTTTTTCTATACTTTTAATCCTTTTTTTATAGTCATAAAAATAATATATATTAGGGAGGTAATAACCAATAATTAATATAATTAATAATGGAAAATCAGTAATATTCTTTTTAGTCAAATTTAATAAAATTATATAAAATATAAATAAAACTATAGCCGATAATGTTTTTATAGAAATAATATCAACTGGTAATATATTTAATTTTTCATCTTTAATAAATTTCTTATATTTTTTATTAGCGTTTTTCTTTATTCTTTTTGATTTAGATAATATTAAAGTAATACCTCTTATTATGCCACGATAAGCATTATAAAAATAATCCCCTAAAGATATATCTTTTTCTGATATTACTTTCTTAAAACTATATTTATCTATTCTTTTGTTTAATTTTGCCACTTTTATTTGTTTTATAAGTCTTATTATGATAAATAAAAAAACAAATATTAAAAATAGTTCAACTATATTTAATTCCCAGATAATAGGTTCCATACTAATCACCTTTTTCTATAAATATATCCGAAATAGTATTAATTCCTTTTATTCTAATCTTGTTGTATACTTTTGGAATATAATTATTTAATACAAATTCTCCCATAACGCTATTAGTTTCAGTAATACCAGTTTGATTAAAAGCAAATATTTGTTCTAACTTAATAATATCATCTTCAATACCAATAACCTCAGAAATATTAGTTATTCTTCTTTTTCCATCACTTAAACGATCAATATGAACAATAATGTCAATGGCATCAGCAATATATTGTCTAATTGCATCAAGAGGTAAATTATTGCTTGATAGTAATAACATTGTTTCTAATCTACTTAAAGAGTCATATGCTGAATTAGCATGAAGTGTAGTAAGTGAACCTTCATGCCCTGTATTCATAGCCTGAAGCATATCAAGCGCTTCTTCTCCTCTAACCTCACCTACAATGATGCGATCTGGTCTCATTCTTAAGGAATTTCGAAGTAAATCTCTAACAGTTACCTCGCCTTCACCTTCAATATTATCATTTCTTGTTTCTAAGGAAACTACATGAGGTTGCCCTAATTTTAATTCAGCAGCGTCTTCAATAGTAATTATTCTTTCATCTTCTTCAATAAATGAGGATAGTACATTTAATAATGTTGTTTTACCAGTTCCTGTTCCCCCACTTATAATAATATTAAGTTTAGCTTTAACTGCAGCTTCTAAAAATCTTGCCATATATGGAGTTAAAGTACCTGTCCTTAATAAATCATCAATACTAAGCATATCCTCTTTAAATTTTCTAATAGTTAAAATAGGTCCTTTTACTGAAAGCGGTGGGATAATTGCATTAACTCTAGAACCATCTTCTAATCTTGCATCAACCATAGGATTAGAAGAATCAATATTTCTTCCTAATGGTTGAACAAT
>JBBAEV010000013.1:0-23763 GCA_041655735.1 Bacilli bacterium
CCAAGTTATGTACCCGAAGAAGAATTTGAAAAACTAACAGGTAAAACATTAGAAGAAGTAGATGCGTTAGATACGGCAAGATATGTCCCTAAAACAATGTATCGTTACCGTAAAAAAATTTATTAACATGAGGTGGTAGAATGAATCCAGTTATTTTATGTATTTTAGATGGAATAGGAATTAGTAATAAAATAAAAGGTAATGCTTTTAAACAAGCGCAGACCCCTAATTTTGATTATCTATGGAATAACCATCCTCATTCCTTACTTATAGCTAGCGGTGAAAATGTAGGATTACCATCTAATCAAATGGGTAATAGTGAAGTTGGGCATATCAATATCGGTGCCGGTAGAATAGTTATGCAGCCTCTTACTATTATTAATAAATCAATAGAAGATAAAACTTTCTTTAATAAAGAAAGTTTCTTAAACATAATTAATCATGTAAAAAATAACGATTCCAAACTACATGTTTTTGGTTTAGCAAGCGATGGTGGCGTTCATTCCATGTTAGATCATATTATTGAAGTGTTAGAAATAGTTAATCAAAATGAAATAAATAAATTATATATACATATCATAACCGATGGGAGAGATACGTTACCTAAATCAGCCTATACTTATGTAAAACAACTAGAAGACAAACTAAAAGAACTTCAAATAGGAACTATTGCGACAATAGCAGGAAGATATTATACAATGGATCGTGATAATAAATGGGAGCGTACTAAAAAAGCATATGATGCGATTGTGTGGGGTAATGGTAATTATGGGACAACTCCTAAAGAGGTGATAGAAAACAGTTATAAACAGAATATAACTGACGAATTTATATTGCCTACTATTATAAATAAAGATGGATTAATAGAAGACGGAGACGGTATTATTGTAGCTAACTATCGGCCTGATCGGTTAATTCAATTATTTTCATCCATTACTAATAGTGAATTTGATTGCTTTGATAGAAAACAATTTAATAATATAAAATTGGTTACTTTATTTCCGACTAGCAATAAGGTTGTTGGGGAATCAGTGTTTGAAAAACAGGATTTAAAAAATACGTTAGGAGAATATCTATCTGGTTTTAGTATAAAACAATTGCGTATTGCAGAAACTGAAAAATATGCTCATGTAACTTATTTCTTTGATGGAGGAACAAATAGAAAAATTAATAATTGTAATAGAATATTAATACCTTCATCCAAAGTTGCAACATATGATTTAAAACCAGAAATGGGAGCAGATGAAATTACTAATAGATTGTTAGAAGAATTAGATAAAGATTATGACTTTGTTGTATTGAATTATGCTAATGGTGATATGGTAGGACATACCGGGAATATGAAAGCAGCCATTAAAGCTATAGAAACGGTTGATATTAATTTAGGGAGACTTTATCATAAGATAAAACAATTAAATGGTACTCTAATAATAACTGCTGATCACGGTAATTGTGAAGAAATGCTTAATGAAAAAGGAAATATTTTGACTTCGCATTCTAATAATCCAGTTCCTTTTATAATTACTAATAAAGGATATGTTTTAAAGGATGGAAAGCTATCCGACATAGCACCCACTATATTAAAAATAATGAATATAAAAATACCAGAAGAAATGACAGGGGAAGTATTAATAAAATAAAGAGAGGGCGAAGTCTTATACTGAAAACAGATAATGTAAAAAAGAAACTATGATAAAATAAAGATATCATAGTTTTTTTAGAAAGAGAGTAATTTGCAAGCCATTCAATTTAGTAAAACAAAAGCAAGACATAGAAGATAGAGATTATGGTTTATTTGCTTTTATAAAAGAAAGAGTAATAAAAAATCTCATTAGTTATAAAGAGAGCGCCTTTTGATGTTAGGAAATATGAAGAAGAAAAAATTACATTCTATAATGGAGTAAACAAACCTATATAAGTTGAATCAAGTAATGATAAAGATATAATTGACACAATAAAAAAGACTATACATCCTGAAAAGAACCAACCAAGCGTAAGGTTTAGAAAAATAATGTCAAAGACTTTAAGGGAATAAGTAATAAACGGGTACAGATAGCATCTGTATCTTTTTATTGGAAAAAAGGAAAATAAAAAAAAGTTAAAAAAATCATTTTTTCTCTTGATTTTCATATAATGTATTTGATATAATGTTTATTGGTTTGACTGCTTAGATGCGCGAGGTTGCTGATACACCAGGTTAAGTTGTTATTATGGTTATTGGGTTATTTGCGTGGAGCAAGTCTATACTCGATATAGGCGAAGGGAGGATTTATATGGTGAAGGAAAAAGTGCGTATTAAACTTAAAGCTTATGATCACAGAATCTTAGATCAAGCAACTGCAAAAATCATTGAAACTGTGAAAAGAAGCGGCAGTGAAGTTAGTGGGCCAGTACCACTACCAACTGAAATTCAAAAATATACTGTTCTTAGAGCGGTACATAAATATAAGGATTCGCGCGAACAATTTGAAATGCGTACACACAAAAGATTAATCGACATCAAAAATCCTAGTAAGGAAACAATTGAGTCACTAACTCATTTAGACTTACCTAGTGGTGTTGATATTGAAATTAAATTATAAATAGAAATTTATAGGAGGAAATAATATGAAAGGAATCTTAGGTTATAAGGTTGGAATGACTGGGGTATTTTCTAAGAACGGGAAATTAATACCAGTAACAGTTATTGAAGCAGAACCTAATATCGTAACACAAATAAAAACCGAAGCAACAGACGGATATAATGCGATACAATTAGGTTTTAGGACCAAAAGAGAAAAACTAAGTAATAAGCCCGAACAGGGACATGTTAAAAAAGCAAATACTGAACCTAAGCGCTTCTTTAAAGAGATAAAAGGCGTAGACATTAATAATTATGAACTAGGTGGAGAAATAAAAGTAGATATTTTTGAAGCTGGCGAAGTAGTAGATGTAACAGGAACTTCAAAAGGGAAAGGATTTCAAGGATCTATTAAAAGACATAATCAAAGTAGAGGTCCTATGGGACATGGTTCTCATTACCATAGAGGATCAGGGTCAATGGGGACTATGAGAGCAATGCGTGTTTTAAAAGGTAAAAAATTACCAGGACATATGGGTAACGAAACAGTTACTATTCAAAATTTAGAAGTTATTTCTGTTGATTTGGGAAATAACCTTATATTAATAAAAGGCAATGTTCCTGGACCAAATGGCTCATTTGTTGTTATAAAAAATTCTGTTAAAAACCCTAAAACAAAAAGAAATCAAGAAGAATTAGTTTCTTATATCGAAGAAAAAATTGTAAACGAAGAACCAGAAGAAATAATTCAGGAAGCAAGTGAAGAAGTAGAGGAAACTAACGATTTATCTGAGAAACCGGTTAAACCCGTTCAAGAAGAAGCGTCTGAAGACTTAGTTGAGGAAATAAATCAAACAGAGGAAACAAATGAAAAACCAGAAGAAAAGAAAGAGGAAACATCACAAGAATAATCAACTTTGTTGATTAGTGATGAAAGGAGGAGTTCACATGGCTAAAGTCACTTTGTTTAATACCAAAGGAGAAAAAGTAAAAGATGTAACTTTAAAAGATGAACTTTGGAATATAGAACCTAATGATGCGGTTTTATATGAAGCAATAAAATTAAGTCAAAATTCTTTAAGACAGGGAACCCATAAAGCAAAAACACGTGCTGAAGTTAGAGGTGGTGGTAGAAAACCATTTCGTCAAAAAGGAACTGGTAATGCTCGTCAAGGAACTATAAGAGCCCCTCATATGCGTGGTGGAGGCGTGGTATTTGCGAAAGTACCAAGAAAATACAGTAAAGATATGAATCGTAAACAAAGAAAGTTAGCTTTAAGATCGGCTTTATCATATAAGATAAATGCTAAAAACTTACTTTTGTTAGATAATTTAAATATTGAAACACCTAAAACAAAAGAAATGTTAGATATAGTTAATAATTTAAAATTAAAAAATAAAATACTATTTATAACTAATGAATTCAATGAAAATATTAATTTATCATCTAGAAATATAGCTTATATAACACTTCTTGAATCAACAGGAATTAATGTTTTAGATATAGTTAATAATGACTATATAGTCATTACAGAAGATAGTATTAAAACAATTGAGGGGGTGCTTAATTAATGAATAATTATAGAGACATTATAAAAGCGCCGATAGTTACTGAAAAAAATGCTACCCTCGCAACCAATGAGGGTAAATATGTGTTTGAAGTTGCTAGATCAGCAAATAAAACTTCAATAAAACAAGCTATTGAATCAATATTCAAAGTCAAAGTAGAAAACATAAATATAATAAATGTAAAACCAAAAAACAAAAAAGTTGGTCTCCATAAAGGAAAAACCAATCATGTTAAAAAAGCAATTGTAAAATTAGCTGAAGGTAATAAAATCGACTTTAGTTAGTAAAGGAGGATAAAAAATGCCAATTAAAAATTATAAAGCGACAACTCCTGGTAGAAGAGATATGTCTACTTTAGAAAAAGCAAATATTACTAAACAAAAGCCAGAAAAATCACTCACAATAGCATTGAAGAAAAAAGGTGGACGCAATAATCAAGGGAAAATAACAGTAAGACATCAAGGTGGTGGCGTTAAAAGGAAATACCGTTTAATAGATTTTAAAAGAAGAAAAGATAATGTTAAAGGTATTGTCAAAGCTATAGAATATGATCCAAATAGATCATGCAACATTGCGTTAATTGCTTATCAGGATGGTGGGAAAAGTTATATTATTGCACCTAAAGAATTAAAAATAGGAGACATTATTATTAGTGGGGATCAAGTAGATGTGAAACCAGGTAATGCAATGTTAATTATGAATATGCCTGTTGGTACATTCATTCATAACATTGAATTAAAACCAGGCAAAGGTGGTCAAATAGCACGTTCGGCTGGAAATTCAGCCCAAATATTAGGGCGTGAAGATAAATATGTATTAATAAGACTATCAAGTGGTGAATCAAGGAAGATTCTAGGAACATGCCGCGCAACAGTAGGTGTTGTAGGAAATGAAGACCATAAGCTCGTTCAATTAGGAAAAGCGGGGCGTAAGCGTCATTTGGGTATCCGTCCAACTGTTCGTGGATCGGTTATGAATCCAAATGACCACCCACATGGTGGTGGGGAAGGTAAAGCTCCTATTGGTCGTAAAGGGCCAGTTACTCCTTGGGGCAAACCAGCTTTAGGAAGAAAAACAAGGAATAAAAAGAAGTTATCAAATAAATACATTATTCATCGTAAAAAATAGTAAGAAAGGAAGATATAAATGGCTAGAAGCTTAAAAAAAGGGCCTTATGTAGCTGAAAAATTACTTAACAAAGTAAGAAATATGAATACCACTAAGGCGAAAAAAGAAGTGATAAAAACTTATGAGCGTGATTCTACTATATTTCCTGATTTTGTAGGACATACTTTTGCGGTACATAATGGGAGAGAATTTATACCTGTTTATATAACTGAAGATATGATTGGTCATAAATTAGGAGAATTTTCACCAACTCGTAAATTTGGTGGACATGGTAGTAAGAAAGATGATAGGAAATAAGATAAGTAATCGAGAGGAGGATTAATATGGAAGCAAAAGCAATTTTAAGAAAAAGTAAAATTGCCCCTCGTAAAGTTCGTTTAACTATTGATTTAATTCGTGGTAAAAACACTTTAGAGGCATTATCTATATTAAAAAATACTAATACCAAAGCTTCTGAATTAATAGAAAAAGTATTACTTTCGGCTATTGCCAATGCTGAAAACAATTTAGAATTAGATAAAGAAAAATTAGTAGTAAAAGAGGCCTTTGTTGATGAAGGGCCTACATTAAAGAGAGTAAATCCGCGCTCAAAAGGTAGAGCTGATAGAATAATTAAGAGAACTAGTCACATTACCATAAAAGTTGCGGAAAGAAACTAGATAAAGGAGGTATACGAATGGGTCAAAAAGTAAGCCCTATTGGACTTCGTGTAGGAATAAATAAAGATTGGGAATCAAGATGGTATGCATCATCAAAAGATTTTAGCAAATATTTAATTGCTGATATGGAAATAAGAAAATATTTAGATAAAAAATTAAAGAATGCTGCTGTTTCAAAAATAGAAATAGAAAGAAACAAGAAGCGTACTGAAGTGATTATTCATACTGCTAAACCTGGTATTGTTATAGGTCGTGGTGGTGAAGAAATAGAAAAAATGAAAAAAGATTTATCTAAAGTAGTAAATCAAGATTTACAAATATCAGTTATTGAAATAAAGAATCCTAATCTAGTTGCAAAAATAGTTGCTGATACTATTGCTCATCAAATTGAAAATAGAGCATCTTTTCGTATGGCACAAAAGAAAGCTATTAAAAACACTATGAGAGCAGGAGCAAAAGGTATAAAAACAAATGTTTCAGGTCGTTTAGGTGGTGTCGAAATGGCGCGTAGTGAAAAATATACAGAAGGAAATATCCCGCTACATACTTTGCGTGCCGATATTGATTATGCTGCTAGTGAAGCTGATACTACATATGGAAAAATTGGAGTAAAAGTATGGATTTATAAAGGCGAAATATTAAATAAGAAAAAAGATAAGGGGGCAAATAAAGATGTTGATGCCAAAAAGAACTAAATATCGTAAACCCCATCGTATTTCTTATGAAGGAAAATCTAAAGGTAATGTTGAATTACAATTTGGTGAATATGGTCTTATGGCAAAAGAAGGGGCTTGGATTACTAATCATCAAATCGAAGCAGCTCGTATTGCTATGACTCGTTATATGAAACGTGGTGGAAGAGTATATATTAATATTTTTCCTCATTTATCTTTAACTAAGAAGCCATTAGAAACACGTATGGGAAGCGGAAAAGGTGCACCTGAAAGTTGGGTTGCTGTTGTTAAAAAAGGTAAAATTATGTTTGAAATATCAGGTGTAGATGAACCGACAGCAAGGGAAGCATTAAGACTCGCTGGCCATAAATTACCTATTAAAAGTAGGTTTGTAAAAAAAGAAAATGGTGGTGATAAATAATGAAAGTGTCAGAAATAAGAGAATTAGCCACTGATGAAATCATTAAAAAAATAGATGAAACAAAAGAAGAATTATTTAATTTGCGTTTTCAACAAGCGACAGGTAATTTAGAAAAACCTTCTCGTCTTAAAGAACTTAGGAAAAGTATTGCGCGTATGAAAACTATTATCAACGAACGCAAATCAAATGAAGAATAAAGGAGAATGTTACTATGGAAGACAAAAGAAAGCATGAATTTATTGGTAAAGTAGTAAGTGCTAAAAATGATAAAACCATTACTATTTTAGTAGAAACTTATGGGAAACATCCTTTATATAATAAACGTGTAAAAAAATCAAAAAAATATACTGCCCACGATGAAAATAACCAAGCAAAAGTAGGCGATAAAGTACTTGTTGTTGAAACAAGACCAATATCAAAAACAAAAAAATTCCGTTTGGTTAAAATTATTGAAGAAGCAGTTATTCTATAATCTCTTTATTTGGAAGGAGGGAATGCTATGGTACAACAAGAATCAAGATTAAAAGTAGCTGATAATTCTGGGGCTCGTGAATTACTAGTAATTAGAGCTTTAGGTGGAAGTAATCGAAGAACCGCTAATATTGGAGATATTATTGTAGGATCAGTAAAAAAAGCAACACCTGGTGGAGTAGTTAAAAAAGGTGATGTTGTAAGAGCTGTTATTGTAAGAACAAGAAAAGGATTAAGAAGAAACGATGGTTCTTATATAAAGTTTGATGAAAATGCATGTGTTATTATTAAGGAGGATAAAACTCCTAGAGGGACCCGTATTTTTGGCCCAGTAGCTCGTGAATTAAGAGATGCAAACTTTGCCAAAATCATTTCATTAGCAAGTGAAGTATTATAATCCTTAAATAAAGGAGGGAATTTTATGAAGTTAAAAACTGGAGATAAAGTTATTGTAATTAGCGGTAAGAACAAAGGCAAACAAGGTAAAATTACAAAAGTATTAAAGGATACTAATAGAGTAATTGTTGAAGGAATAAATATTGTTAAAAAACATATGAAGCCAAAAGCTAACAATGAACAAGGAGGAATCATCGAACGAGAAGCACCAATTAATGCTTCTAATGTAATGATTCTTGATCCTAAAACAGGAAAACAAACCAAAATCAAATATGATATTAATAAAGATAATAAAAAAATAAGAATTGCTAAAAAATCAGGACAAAAACTTGATTGATTGGAAGGAGGATAATCTATGAACCGCCTAAAACAAAAAATAAAAGAAGTTGTCAATCCAACTTTAATGAAAAAACATAACTATAAATCAATTATGGCTATTCCTAAACTAGAGAAGATTGTTGTAAATGTAGGAGTAGGGGATGCTGTAAATAATTCTAAATTATTAGATGCGGCAATAGAAGATCTAAAAATAATTACAGGATTGAAACCAATTATAACTAGAGCAAAAAAATCAATTTCTGCTTTTAAATTAAGAGAAGGAATGCCTATTGGGTGTAAGGTTACTTTAAGAGGTGAATATATGTATAATTTCTTAGATAAACTTATTACTGTAGCGCTCCCTAGATTACGTGATTTTAGAGGAGTGTCACCAAAATCATTTGATGGTAGAGGAAATTATACTTTAGGAATAAAAGAACAATTAATTTTTCCTGAAATAGAATATGATAAAATCGTAAAACTTAGAGGAATGGATATTATATTTGTCACAACTGCAAAAACTAATGAGGAATCCTATGACTTATTAAAAGAAATAGGAATACCATTTAGAAAGTAATACAAAGGAGGAAATAGCATGGCTAAAAAAAGTATGATTATAAAGACTAATAGAAAGCCTAAATATAAGGTTAGAAAATATACTCGTTGTGTACGTTGTGGAAGACCTCATTCTGTATTACGTAAATTTCAATTATGTCGTATTTGTTTCAGAGAACTAGCTAATAAAGGTCAGATTCCTGGCGTTAAAAAGTCTAGTTGGTAAAATAGGGAAGGAGGAATAAAATATGGCAGTAGTTACAGATCCGATTGCGGATATGCTTACTCGTATTAGAAACGCAAATAAAATGCGTTATAGAACATTAGAAGTACCTGCTTCAAAAATGAAAATAGAAATAGCCAATATATTAAAAGAGGAAGGTTATATTACTAATTATAAAGTAGTAGAAGAAAAACCTCAAAATAAAATAGTAATTACTTTAAAATATGGTCCTCATAATGAAAGGGTAATAACTGGATTAAAACGTATTTCTAAACCAGGCTTACGCGTTTATGCAAAAGCACAAGAAATACCTAGAGTATTAAATGGATTAGGAATTGCTATTTTATCAACTCCAAAAGGTATTATTACAGATAAAACAGCGCGTAAAGAAAAAACAGGCGGCGAAGTATTAGCTTATATATGGTAATTAATAGGAGGTAGAAAAAATGAGCCGAATTGGAAATAAAATTCTTTTAGTACCAAGTAGTGTTACTGTTACTATTAATGATAATAGAGTAACTGTTAAGGGCCCTAAAGGGGAATTAACAAGAGTTTTTTCTAAAAATATTATAATAAAATTAGAAGAAAACAAGCTTACTACTGAAAGAAAAAATAATAAAAAAGAAACAAAACAATTACATGGAACTACTAATTCAGTAATAAAAAATATGATTCAAGGAGTAACCGAAGGTTTTGAAAAAAATTTAGAGATAATAGGTGTTGGATATCGTTTTCAGCCTAAAGGTAAAACGCTCGGTATTAATGCAGGTTTTTCTCATCCTGTGGAATTAAAAGTTCCAGAAGGTATTGAAGTGGAAGGCATAAGTAGTACTGAATTAAAAATAAAGGGAATTGATAATGTTTTAGTTGGTGAGTTTGCCGCTAGCATTAGAAAAATAAGACAACCTGAACCATATAAAGGTAAAGGTATTAGATATAAAGATGAATATGTTCGTCGTAAAGAAGGAAAAAAAGCTGCTTAAAAAATAAGTAGAAGGGAGTTATACTAATGATAAAAAAAGAAACGCGTAACAATACAAGGAAAAAGAGACATCAACGCATTAGACAAAACATTTTTGGGACTAAAGAGATACCCAGATTAAATGTATTTAGATCAAATGAAAACATTTTTGCTCAAATCATTGATGATGAAAAAGGTATAACTTTAGTTAGCGCTTCTTCTATAGATAAGGAATTAAAATTAGAAAATGGTTCTAATATAGAAGCTGCTACTAAAGTTGGAACTACATTGGCTAATAGAGCAAAAAAATCAAAAATAAAAAAAGTAGTTTTTGATAGAGGTGGTTATTTATATCAAGGTAGAGTCAAAGCTCTAGCGGAAGCAGCTCGTCAAAATGGATTAGAATTCTAAAAGGAGGTTAACATGGAAAATAAAAGAAGAAGAACTCATAAAGTTAAATCTGAATATGAGGAAAAAGTAGTTTCTGTTAATCGTGTAACTAAAGTAACTAAAGGTGGGCGCAATTTTCGTTTTGCTGCAACCATAGTTATTGGTAATAGAAAAGGCAAGGTAGGCCTTGGAACTGGAAAAGCTAGTGAAGCCCCAGATGCTATTAAGAAAGCTATTGAAGAAGCTAAAAAGAATATTATAAATGTTCCTATTATTGATAATCGTACTATTCCACATGAAATTATTGGTAAATATGGTGCTGGTAAAGTTATGTTAAAACCTGCTAGTAAAGGTACAGGAGTTATTGCTGGAGGTCCAGTTCGTGCTGTGTTAGAATTAGCAGGAGTTCGTGATATTTTATCAAAATCATTAGGTACTAATACTCCAATTAACCTTGTCCGTGCCACTATTGAAGGATTAAAAAGTTTAAAGACAGCAGAAAAATTTGCTGCTTTAAGAGATAAATCAGTAGAGGAGATAGTGGGATAATGAAATTACATGAATTAAAACCAGCTAAGGGTTCTACTCATTATAAAAAAAGAGTAGGAAGAGGACCCGGTAGTGGACTTGGAAAAACAAGTGGCAGAGGTCATAAAGGACAAAATGCTCGTAGTGGAGGAGGCGTAAGAACAGTATTTGAAGGTGGGCAAATGCCTTTATTTAGACGTTTACCAAAAAGGGGATTTGATAATACTCGTTTCGGAACAAAATACGCTGTTATAAACTTAAATGAATTAAATAGATTTGAAGATGGTAGTGTTATTACTCCAGAATTATTAAAAAAAGAAAAAGTCGTTACTCAACAATTAGATGGAATCAAAGTGTTAGGTAACGGTAATTTAAATAAAAAGCTAACAATAAAAGCTCATAAATTTTCAGAAACAGCTAAAGAAAAAATAGAAGCTGCAGGTGGCAAAATAGAGGTGATCTAAATGTTTGCAACTTTAAAACAAATATTTAAACCAACTAATAAAGATATAAAGAAGAGATTATTATTTACTTTACTAGTACTATTAGTTTTCAGAGTAGGAACATCTATTAGAGTTCCAGGAACTGAAGATGTTACTAGTAATTTAGGATTTCTTGAACTAATAAATACAATGGGTGGTGGTGCCCTAAAACAATTTTCAATATTTGCATTAGGGGTTATGCCATATATTACCGCATCAATTATAATCAGTTTACTACAATCCTCTGATATTATTCCTTACTTAACAGAATTAAAAAATCAAGGAGAAGTAGGCAGACATAAAATAAACAAGGTGACTAGATATATTGGTTTAGCATTTGCTTTTGTTCAAGGATATATGTTTTCCTTTACTTTTTTAGGAAATAGTGGAACTCCTATGGAATATATGAGGATAGCTATTATTTTAACAGCTGGTACTGCTTTTTTATTATGGCTTGGAGATCAAGTTACACAAAAGGGTCTAGGAAATGGAATATCTTTAATAATAATGGCAGGTATTGTTTCAACTATGCCAAAAATGTTTATAGATGCTTATAATGCTTTAATCAGCTCTGGTACTAGTACTTTATTTATTGGTATTGTATCATTCTCAATATTTACTTTAGTTTATTTAGGAATAGTTGTTGGCATGATATATATTCAAATATCTGAAAGAAGGGTACCTATACAATATTCGAATATGACTAGAAGTTCATATGGAGCTAAACAAAGTTATATGCCACTTAAAATAAATTCAGCGGGGGTTATTCCTGTAATATTTGCTTCAACTATTATTGCGATACCTACAACTATTGCTCAGTTTATAAAAAATGATAGTTTTAGCTTATTTGCTCAAAAGTATTTAAGCTTTAGCTCAGTGGTGGGATTTAGTTTATACATTATTTTGATTATAGCTTTTTCATATTTTCAAACCTATATGCAAATAAATCCTAAAGAACTATCAGAAAACTTACAAAAAAATGGAGGCTATATTCCAGGAATAAGACCAGGAGATCAAACAAAAATATATATAAAACAAGTACTTTCTAGATTGACTGCTATAGGTGCACTTTTCCTTGTAATAATAGCAGCACTTCCAATATTATTTTCTACTTTTACTAATTTACCAACTAGTGTAACTATTGGTGGTACAGGATTATTAATCGTAGTAGGAGTTGCCTTAGAAACTTATAAACAATTAGAAAGTAGCTTAATAAGTAGAAGTTATAAGGGGGGATATAAAAGATTATGAAAAACATAATATTTATAGCTCCACCAGCAGCTGGTAAGGGAACTATTTCAGAAATGATAGAAAAAAAATATCATATACCTCATATTGCTACAGGGGACTTATTAAGAAATGCTCGTAATAGAGGCGATGAAATTAGCAAACAAATTATAGAGGCACAAGATTCTGGTACTTTAGTAGATGATAGTATAACCATTACCTTATTAGAAGAAAGAATAACAATGGATGATTGTGATAATGGGTATATTTTAGATGGGTTTCCCAGAAATGTAGAACAAGCACATCTGTATGAAGATTTATTAAAAAAAACAAATAGGGATTTAGGAGTAGTAATTGTTTTAGATATTAAAAAAGAAATCGCTATAAGAAGAATTGCTGGAAGAAGAAGTTGTTTAAAATGTAATGCTATATATAATATTAATAATCCAGAAATGACACCTAAACAAGAAGATATATGCGATATATGTGGGGGAACACTAATTCAAAGACCAGATGACAATGAAGAAACATATAATATCAGATATAATTTATACATGGAAAAAACTAAACCATTAATAGATTATTATAAGTCAAAAGGAGTAATATATCATATCGACAGTAGCGAATCAAAAAAAGCTTTTGAAGCAGCAGAGGCTATAATTA
Source organism: Bacilli bacterium (assembly GCA_041655735.1). Lineage (GTDB taxonomy): Bacteria > Bacillota_I > Bacilli_A > RF39 > UBA660 > JBBAEV01. The sequence continues at coordinate 13,226 of JBBAEV010000013.1, forward strand.
ATGATTAATATAAAAACCCCTCGTGAAGTAGAGCTTATGAGGAAAGCTGGTAAAATAGTTTATGAAACTCATAAATTATTAGAAAAGCATATAAAAAAAGGAATTACAACACAAGAACTAAATGATATAGCAGAAAGATTTATATTAGAAAACAATGCTAAACCTTCATTTAAAGGGTTTGAGGGATATCCTAAGGCTATTTGTACATCAGTTAATGAACAAGTAGTTCATGGAATACCGGGTAAATATAAATTAAAAGAAGGAGATATTATATCAATAGATATAGGAGCTGAATATCAAGGATATCATGGAGATTCAGCATGGTCTTATAAAGTTGGTAAGGTATCGTCTGATAAAGAACAGTTATTAATAAATACTAAGAAAGTTTTATATGATAGTTTAAAAATAATAAAACCAGGCATAAAATTAAATGATATATCAAGTGAAATAGAAAAAAATGCCTATAAATATAAATTAGGAATAGTAAAAGAATTAGTAGGTCATGGTATAGGCAATAATATGCATGAAGATCCAGACATTCCTAATTACAGTATTAAAAATAATGGACCTACAATAAAGGAAGGAATGACTCTAGCTATCGAACCAATGTTAGTATTAGGAAGTCCAAAAATAGTTTTAGAAGAAGATGGTTGGACAATAGCAACATTAGACAATAGTCCGGCAGCTCATTTTGAACATACTATTTTGGTAACTATTGATGGTTATGAGATTCTTACAGGAGCGTGGAATAATGACAAATAATGATGTTATTGAATTTGAAGGGAAAGTAATAGAGCTTATTCCCGGAGGAAAGTTCAAAGTTGAACTCGATAATGGACATGTCGTAACAGCTCATGTTTCCGGTAAAATAAGAATGAATTACATAAAAATATTGGTTGGCGATAAAGTAACTATTGAGTTATCTCCATATGATTTGACTCAAGGACGTATAACCTATAGAAAGTGATAGAGGTGATAAATATGAAAGTAAAAGCTTCAATAAAGAAGATTTGTAAAGATTGTAAAATTATAAAAAGAAATGGGAAAGTAAGAATAATTTGTAAAAATCCAAAACATAATCAAGTACAAGGATAATAGGAGGTGTAAAATATGGCGCGTATTGAAGGTGTAGATTTACCAAAAAACAAAAGAATTGAGATAGGGCTAACTTATATCTATGGTATAGGTAGAAAACTATCAAGGGAAATATTAAAGGAAGCTAATATTGACTTTGATAAGAAAACAGATGATTTAACTAATGAAGAAATTGCTGCTATTCGTGAAAAAGTAGTAAAACATTCTGTTGAAGGAGAACTTCGTAAAGAAGTTAGCATGAACATAAAAAGACTAATGGAAATAGGGTCTTATCGTGGTTCTCGTCATCGTAAAGGATTACCTTGTCGCGGACAAAGAACAATTACTAATGCTCGTACTTTAAAGAACAGAAGAGGAGCTAAAAAAGTAGTTGCTAATAAGAAAAAAGCAAGTAGCTAAAGGAGGGTAGAAAATGGCTTATAAACAAAGGAAACGTCGTACAAAAAAAAATATACCAATAGCTGAGGCTCATATTACGACATCATTTAATAATACGATGGTAACAATAACCGATGATGCAGGAAATGCAATTGGCTGGGCATCTGCTGGATCATTAGGTTTTAAAGGAAGTAAGAAAAGTACTCCGTTCGCAGCGCAAATGGTAGCTGAAGCAGCTGGTAAAATGGCAGTTGAAAACGGAGTAAAAACAGTTAATGTTTTTGTAAAAGGATTAGGCTCTGGTAGAGAACCAGCTATTCGCTCGCTACAAACAGTAGGATTAGAAGTCGCAATGATAACCGACGAAACACCAGTTCCACACAATGGATGTCGTCCTCCAAAACGTAGACGCGGATAAAAAAGAAAGGGAGTGTATTTTATATGTTAGAATTTGAAAAACCAGAATATAAAATAACCGAATATATTGAAAGTAACAATTATGGGAAATTTGAATTAGAACCTCTAGAAAGAGGATTTGGGACTACTTTAGGAACTGCATTAAGAAGAGTAATGCTTTCATCATTACCAGGTTGTGCCGCAATCAGTATTAAAATAGATGGGGTTCTTCATGAGTTTCAAACTATTAATGGTATTATTGAAGATGTTACTACTATTATTCTTAATGTGAAAAGCATTATTTTTAGAAATTATTCTGAAGAAATTGAGAAAACTCTTAGACTAAATGTTTCTAAAGAAGGATTAGTTACAGCTGGTGATATTGATAAGGACGCAGATGTTGAAATAATTAATCCCGATCAACCTATCGCAACTATATCTAAAGGTGGAAGCCTAAATATGGAAATTAAATTAGGTAAAGGTCGTGGTTATGTTCGTGCTGAAGATAATAAAAAGCTTGTAGAAGAGGAAAAATTAGGAGTAATCGCAATTGATTCATTATATTCTCCGATTGAAAGAGTAAGTTATGAAGTAGAATCAGCACGTGTTGGTCAAAGTAATGATTATGATAAATTAATATTAAATATATGGACTAATGGGGCTATTAAACCTGAAGAAGCTCTAGCTCTTGCTGGAAGAATTTTAATAGAACATTTAAATATTATTACTAACTTAAATGAAATTGCTGATATAACAGGTTTAATGCAAGAAAAAGAAGAAGATCCAAGGCAAAAAGCTTTAGAATTATCAGTAGATGATTTGGATTTTTCAGTTCGTGCTTACAACTGCTTAAAAAGAGCAGGGATTAATACACTACAAGATTTAACCAATCTGACCGAACTTGAAGTTATGAAAATACGAAATTTAGGTAAAAAATCTTTAAAAGAAGTATTAGAAAAAGTACAAGAATTAGGTCTTGAATTAAGAGAAGACGATTAGTAAGGAGGAATTAAAATGGCTTACAGAAAATTAGGCGCTAGTGACACTAAACATCGTAATTCGTTATTTGTTAATCAAACTATAGATGTAATTATGAATGAATCAATTATTACTACCGAAGCTAAAGCTAAAGAAGTATGCAAAGTGGTTGCGAAAGCTATAACTTATGGTAAAAAAGGTACATTAGAGGCAAGAAGAGATGCTCTAGCTTTACTTAGAAATAATAAAGAGGCTACGAAAAAAGTATTTGATGAACTTGCAAAGCGTTATGAAAATAGAAATGGTGGATACACTCGTATTCTTAAATTAAATGAACGTCGCGGGGATAATGCTTTAATGGTGATATTAGAATTAGTTAAATAATAAAAGACTTTTAAAGTCTTTTTTTATGTTATAATATATTTGTATTATAATAAAGGGGAGGTACTTGATGAAAGCTATTAAAGTAATCGCGCTATTTTTAACCATAGTAGGAGCTATTAATTGGGGATTAATTAGTATATTTGATTTTAATTTAGTTGAATACATATTTAATAATATGGATAAAACCTATATTAAAGTAACATATACAGTAATTGGTATTTCTGGTCTAATAAGTCTTAAATTATTACCAAAAGTAATTAAAAAGTAAAAAGAGATTAAATCTCTTTTTTGTTTTATTATAATACTTACTATTATATAATCAATATGATAAAATTATAATTAGGAGTGATAATATGAAAGCATTAATAACAGGAGCCTCATCTGGTATAGGAAAAGATATTGCTATTTATTTAAGTGAATTAGGATATGATTTAATTATTGTAGCTAGGAGAAAGAATAAATTAAAGGAATTAAAAGACACTTTAACTACTAATGTTAGAATAATAGATTTAGATTTAACTAATGAAAAAAATTGTTATAAATTATATGATAAAGTTAAAAAAGAAAATATTGATATATTAATTAATAATGCTGGTTTTGGAGTACATGGCTCTTTTTATAATACTGATTTAAATAAAGAACTAGAAATGATAGATTTAAACATAAAAGCAGTTCATATTCTAACAAAACTATTTTTAAAAGATATGAAAGAAAGAAATAGTGGTTATATATTAAATGTAGCATCTTCTGCTGCTTTTATTCCTGGACCTCTAATGGCAACGTATTATGCTACTAAAGCCTATGTACTAAGACTAACTGAATCTGTATATGGAGAATTAAAAAAAGAAAATATTAATGTGAAAATATCTGCATTATGTCCAGGACCAGTTGATACTGAATTTAATTGTGTTGTTAAAGTAAAATTTTCTGTTAAAGCGCTAAATAGTAAGTATGTCGCAAGATATGGAATAGATCAAATGTTTAAAGGTAAACTTGTTGTTATTCCAGGTATAAAGATTAAGGTTGGTAGACTTTTATCAAGAATATTACCTTTAAAATTATTAATTAATTTCGGCTATAATAATCAAAAAAAGAAATGTAATAATATGTAAAGAATTAAAAAAAACATATATATATTTTTAAAAATAATATATAATTTTGTTAAGGTAGGGTGACTTTATGATAGAAGTATATAAAACAAATGAAACAAAAGAAATATTAGAAAAAAAGAAAACAATTGTTGCTGATTCTTGGATTAATGTAATAGATCCTACACCTAAAGAAATAAAAAAATTAATTACTGAATTAAAATTAGATAATAAAACTGTTAAACAAGTTTTAACTGAAGATGAAATATCAAGAATTGATATTGAAGAAAACAGAATACTTACCATAATAGATGTTCCCATTATTGAAAAAAAATCACGACATATATCATTTAAAACATTCCCTTTAGGTATATTTATTATTCAAGATAAATATATACTCACAATGTGCTCTAGAGAGTTAGATTTATTAAATAAATTTAAAGACAATGAAATTAAAGGATTTTTTACTGCTAAAAAGAATCGTTTTACTTTACAATTATTATCTGCGATAGCTGGAGAATATTTAAAAAGTTTAAGGCTTATTAATGAAGAAACAGAAAAAGCAGAACGGTTACTAGGAAAATCACCTGAAAATAAAGAATTGTTAAAATTATTAAGTATTGATAAATCATTAGTTTATTTAACCACATCATTGAAATCTAATGAAGTAGTATTTCAAAGATTATTAAACGGCAATATTTTAACTATATATGATGAAGATAAGGATATAATTGAAGAAGCTATTGTAAAAAATAAACAAGCGATTGAATTGTCACAAATATATAAAGACATACTAAAGGGTTTAAGTAACTCGTTATCGACTATTTCTTCTAATAATCTAAATAATATTATGAAGTTTTTAACTAGTGTTACAATTATAATTTCTATACCTACTATGATAGCTAGTTTTATGGGTATGAATGTTGATTTAGGTTTTTTTAATAATAATCAATATGCATTTGCCATTATTTCAATTATTTCATTATTAGGAGCTATAATACTAGCTATTGTATTGAAGAAGAAAAATATGTTATAGATAAAAGCATAGATATTTTTTATATTGTAAAGTAAGTACAATTATTATTTGACTAGTAGATATATAAATTATAAAATAAAAACGTAGACAATAAGGAGGATAATATGAAACAAACTTTATTTTTGGTTATTATTTTAACATTATGTATGTTATTTATTCCGGGTTTTTTTGATACTAATACTTTATTTATATTAGGAGTAGATATTGCTACCTGGATAGGTGGAATAGGAATAATAATAATTAGTTCTCTTGCTATATTTTTATCAAAGGAAAATCTTAAATCAAATAAGAAGCGAAAAACAATAAAAAACAAAAAATAAACTACCGACATGGTAGTTTTCTTGTTATAATATAAAATTCTAAATGATAATGTAATGGGAAATAAACTAAATAAAAAGTTAATATAAAAAGATAAAAAAATTAATTAATTATCTTTTTTGTTTTTCTCCTTTTATTGTTTGAATAGTTAATATATTTTTAGTATAATAACCTTTATAGGTGATAATATGAAAAAAATAATTGAGATAAAAGACTTAAGATATAACTATGGTACTAATGTTGTTTTTAACGGATTAAATTTAGATATTAATAAAGGCGAATGGGTAAGTATTGTAGGTCCCAATGGTAGTGGTAAAACAACCTTGATTAAATTAATATTAGGCATATTAAAAGGTCAAAATCATATTCATATTGATAACCTAAAACTTAATAAAAAGACATTAATGGAAATAAGAAAAAAAATAGGAATTGTGTTCCAAAATCCAGATAATCAGTTTGTTGGGGATACAGTAAAAACTGATATTGCTTTTTCATTAGAAAATATTGGATTAGATAAAAAAGAGATAAATAAAAGAGTAGATGAAATTGCTTCTTTTTTAAAAATAGAAAACATATTAGATAAGGAACCTCATTTATTAAGTGGTGGAGAAAAACAAAAAGTTGCTTTAGCTAGTGCTTTAGTAATAAATCCTAAGATATTAATTCTTGATGAAGCTTTTTCAATGATTGATCCATATTATAAAAAAGATATATTAAATATTTTAAAAAAAATACATCGTTCAAAAGCGTTAACCATTATAACCATTACTCATGATTTAGAAGATACGTTATTATCTAATCGCTTAATAATTCTGGACAAAGGTAATATCGTTATAGACGGAAAACCTATTGATGTTTTTCAACAAGAAAAAATAATAGAACAGTTGGAATTAGATTTACCCTTTATGGTTGATTTGTCATTAAAATTAAAGTTTTATAATTTAGTAGATAAGATATACTTTAGTACGAATGAGATGGTGAATCATTTATGGAAATAGAATTTAAAAATGTAAGTTATACTTACGATAGTATTGAAAAAAAAGAAGTGTTAAAAGAGATAACTACTAAAATTATAAAGGAAAAAATAAATATAATATTAGGTCCATCTGGTAGTGGAAAAACAACCTTTATAGAATTAATAAATGGTTTATTACTACCAAGTAAAGGAAAGATTAAAGTTGGCAATTTTATAATTGGAGATAAAAAGAAAATAAAAAATATAAAACAATTAAGATTTGATGTGGGGCTAGTATTTCAATTTCCTGAAGAACAATTTTTTAAAGAAACAGTAAAAAAAGAAATAGCTTTTGGGATGGAGTATTTTAAATATAAATTAAATGTCTTAGATAAAAGAATAATTGATTCATTAAAAATGGTTGGCTTAGATGAAAGTTATTTAAATTGTAATCCACTAGAATTATCAGATGGTGAAAAAAGAAAGGTTGCGATTGCTTCTATTTTAGTATTTAATCCTAAAGTATTAATTTTAGATGAACCTACTGTAGGGTTGGATAATAAAAGTAGAAAAGATTTAGTAAGACTTATTTTAAGACTAAAAAAGCATCATAAAAAGACTGTCATTATTGTTAGTCATGATCTAGATGTTTTATATCCTATTGGTGATAATTATATAGTATTAAGTGAAGGAAAGTTATTAAAAAATGGTAATAGAGAAGAAGTATTTAAAAATATAAGATTATTAAAAAAACATAATATTGTTGTGCCTAAAATTGTAGAATTTATTAATAGAGTAAAGGAAAAGAAGGATATTAAATTAGGTGATGAAGATAACACTAGAGATTTAATGAAAGCGATATATCGAAATGTTTAAAAGAGTAATGTTTTGTAAATATTATCATAGTAATTCTCTTCTTCACCAAATAAATCCTACTGCTAAAATAATAAGTGCTATTATCCTTTTAATAAGTTGTTTTATTATTAATAGTGTGTGGCTTTATTTGTTGTTAATATTATTTTTTATTATTGTTATATATGTTTCTAAAGTACCTATAAAAATGTTTTTATATTCAATTAGAAACATTAAAATGTTATTAATATTTTTAATAGTATTTAATTTATTAATTATGAGGTTAGATATTATCAATATAACTATTATTATTCTAAAGATTATTTCTTTAGTTATTATTTCTTCACTATTGACTTTTACTACCAAAATAAATTCTATTAATAAAGGCATAGAAAATGTTTTATATCCTTTAAAAATATTAAAGCTACCTATTTCTGAAATAGCTTTAATTATATCTCTTACCATTAGATTTATTCCTACTATATTTACTCAAGCTGAAAAAATATTAAAATCACAAGCAAGCAGGGGCGTGGACTTTAGGAATGATAATTTTAAAGGTAAAATAATAGCTCTGTCATCAATGCTTATTCCCATGTTTATTTTATCCTTTAAAAGGGCGGATGATCTAGCCAACATAATGGAAGTAAGGCTTTATGGATATACTGACAAAAGAACTGATTGCGATATTGATAAATGGACGAAAAACGATACTATTGTAGTAATAGTAAGCATTTTTATGTTATTATTATGTGTAGTAGGTGAGGTAATATGAAAAGATATATGATAACATTTACATATGATGGAACTGATTTTAATGGCTATCAAAAACAACCAAAAAAGAGAACTATTCAAGGAGAAATAGAAAAGACATTAAAGAAAATAGAAAATAAAAAAGTAGACATTATCGCATCTGGTAGAACTGATGCGGGGGTACATGCTTTAAATCAAGTGGCTCATTTTGATTTAAATATAGATATTGAATCTGATAACTTAAGAAAAGCACTAAATTCATTACTACCTAATGACATTTATATAAAGGAAGTAAAAGAAGTAAGTAATAAATTTCATGCGAGGTTTAATGTAGTAGGTAAAGAATATATCTATATAATTAATCAAGGAGATTATAATCCAATAGAAAGAAGCCATATTTATCAATATAACAGAAAATTAGATTTAATAACTATGGAAAGAGCTTTAAAATATTTGGAAGGTAAACACGATTTTACCTCTTTTACTTCCCTTGATAAAGAAGAAAAAGATAAAGATTGCATTAGAGTATTATCACAAACCGATATAAAAAGAGATGGCAACAAATTAATAATAAGTTTCTTAGGCGATGGTTTTTTAAGATATATGGTTAGAAATATAGTAGGGACTTTAATAGAAGTGGGAGAAGGCAAAAGAAAAAGTGAAGATATTATTACAATATTAGAAGAAAAGGATAGAAAAAAAGCTGGTAAAACAGCAAATCCAGAAGGTTTATATTTAAAAAATGTGTATTATTAGGGAAAAGAATAAGAGTTAGATGAAGTAAAATGCCTATGGATGTGCTTGCCAAAGACTTTATTAATCTAATTGTCCAATTGATATTATTAAAATTTATTATAAAGATTATAAGTATTTATTTGAATTTAAAAATGAATAAGATAGAAAATAGCTTTAAATAGTCATTTTTCCTTATAAAATCATATAATTTATTGACATTAGTCGTTGTTTTTAGTACAATTTTAACTGGTACATTAAATTCAATCCCATTTTAGTAAACTCTGGGAAAGTTTACTTAAAAAAACGAAAGGGAAGATAACATGAATACATTTATGCAAAGAAAAGAAGATGTTACTCGTAAATGGTATGTAATGGATGCTGAAGGTAAAAATTTGGGACGTATTGCATCTAAAGCAGCTTATATTTTACGTGGCAAACATAAGTCAACATTTACTCCACATATTGATGGTGGGGATAATGTTATTATTATTAATGCTTCAAAAGTTAATTTAACAGGGAATAAAATAAATAAAAAAATATATTATAATCATAGTGGATATCCTGGAGGATTAAGAGAAAGAACAGCTAAAGTTATGAAAGAAAAATATCCGATAGAAATGGTTGAAAGAGCTATAAAAGGAATGTTACCTAAAGGAAGATTGGGAAGACAAATGTATAAAAAATTATTTGTTTATGCCGAAAATGAACATCCTCATATGGCGCAAAAACCAGAAGAATTGAGGGAGGATTAATTTATGGTAAAAGAAAAAACTTATCTTACAACTGGCCGTCGTAAAAGTGCAGTTGCTAGAGTAAAAGTTACTGTAGGTAAAGGGAATATTACTGTTAACGGTAAAGATGTTAATGATTTCTTTTTTGATAAATTATTAATCATAGATTTAACTCAACCATTGAAACTAACAGATACTGTATCATCATATGATGTAGTAGCAGATGTTAATGGTGGCGGAGCATCTGGTCAAGCAGGAGCAATTCGTTTAGGAATTGCTAGGGCGTTAATAGAAATTAATCCGGACTTTAGAAAAGTTTTAAAAGAAAACAAAATGCTAACAAGAGATTCACGCATTAAAGAGCGTAAGAAATATGGACTTAAAAAAGCTAGAAAAGCATCACAATTTAGTAAGAGATAAAAAGCATATTTATATGTGCTTTTTGTTTATAAAATGACAATTAATGTAGATGAAATTACATAAAATAATAATTAAATAAAAAATAATCAAATGATTATTTTTTTATTTTGTTCATATATTTAATTAGGTGTTATTTATGAAAAAATATAAAATCATTGTTTTAATAATATTTATTATATTAGTATTTTCTTTTTCAAAAGTATATGCTCATATCAATAGTTTGCCTTTATTAGGGAAAGTAATTTATATTGATCCTGGTCATGGTGGACCTGATCCTGGAGCTGTATATAAAGATGTATATGAAAAAGATATTAATTTATTAATAAGTAAATATTTAGAAGAAGAATTAATTAGTCAAGGCGCTATTGTATATATAATAAGAGATGGAGATTATGATTTATCTAATCCTAAAACCTCTATGC
>JBBAEV010000014.1:0-21461 GCA_041655735.1 Bacilli bacterium
CATTGATCTATTTCCAGAAATAGGATAACTTGTGGCTTTTCCTACATAATCTTTAACATCAGTTAAATAGCCATTTATATCAGTTGCATTATATGTTGATTTAGTTCTATATGGTAAAAACTGATAATAATTATAATATGCTTTAACTGCATTAATACTATTCACATAAGTATTATTCTTATAATCATTAAGCATAGTAAGTAAACTTGAATAGAAATAATTACCATCAAAACTATAATATTTTACTCCTGCTTTTAACTCTTTAGGAGCAGGCCCTAAATTAACGCTACTTATATAACTACTACTACTTGTTATATATTTAGCGAAATAATGTCTTAAATCTCCATTTGATACAATATAATATGTTGGCGACTTTACTAATGAAATAGGTATTACTTCATATTCTATTCGTGAAGAACCATCTTCTTTTCTAACCCACCCAGTAAATCCACTTATTTTTAATTTAGCTCTTTTGTTTCCTATATTTAAACCTAAATAAGCCGCATCAGATCCATAATAGCCATTAGTATATGTATATGCAGCACCAGTGGTTGCGGTTTTATATAAATTAGTATTAACTTTATCACTACTTTTAGTTCTTAAATTTAATAATCCATATTTAGTATCAATTAATTCATTTTTATAAATAATACTTGCGACTTCAGTACTAGTGGAACTATGATTTTCCATAACAGTTTTAGCGCTATTATAATCTCCATAACAACCCACATTAGTTAAAGTATTATTACTTTTTACTGTTACTACTTCATATTGTCCAGCTGAACATACATCGCGATTATATGTTAAAGCCGAAACTTTTATAGACATGCAAAAACAGCTAACTAAAAATACAACAACTAAAACATATGAAGTTATTTTTTTCATATTTCCACCTCCTTGTACTATAACATTTTCTAATTCTATTATAACAAAAATAAGACAAAATTCTATGTTTTTAGGTATATGTAGACATTCCATTTTACATATAAACTATTGTTGTAAAGAACTATTTTTATTAAATATTTCCATTGTTTTGAGAATAATAATAATATATAATTAAAATAGTAGTCTGGAGGATTTTGTATGAAAAAAATAAAAGCATTTAAAAGATATCTAAGAGAACATCCAAATAAAATATGGGTTGGACTTATCCTTATTTTATTAATAAGCTATATAGGTATTAGTGCCTATTTTATATATTCAGTATTACTGTTTAAAGGTATTGAAACATTACTTAGATATTCTATGGTAATTATATCAGGAATTACTATTATCATATTTTCTCTTACTTCTATGAATGTTTTGTTAAAAGAGAAATTTTTACGATTCCTATTATATTTAATATTAATATCGTCAATTGGAATAGGACAATATTATTTAGGTAGTAATTTAAGTAAATTTTATTCTTCTTTAAATACTATAAATAAAGAAGAAATAACTTACTCATCTTGTTTAATAACATTAAAATCTAGCAATATAACAAAAATAACTGATATAAAAAATAAAAAAATAGGAATCCTTGAAGATACAAATAGTATTGAAGGATATCAATTACCGAATGAAATATTAAATGAAAACAAATTAAACAATAATAATGATATTATTAAATATGATGATTTTATCTTTATGCTTAATGATTTATATGATGAAAAGGTAGATGCTATCTTCCTTTCAAGTAATTATGAATCAATGTATACCTCAATTGAACGATTTAAAAAAATTAGTACTGAGGTAATCGAAATAACAACAAAAAGTAGAACAGTTGAAAAAACAGAAGTAATAAGCGGAAGAAAAAGTAAAAAATTAACTGAACCATTTACAATACTACTGTTGGGATTAGATTCAAAATATGAAGGGATTGAGAAATCTACATCTTTTAATGGGGATTCCATAATACTAATAACCTTTAATCCTAATACCTTGAATTCAACTATTTTAAGTATTCCAAGAGACACCTATGTACCAATTATGTGTTGGTCAGGACATCCTGATAATAAAATTACTCATGCAGCTTGGCAAGGAGAATCATGTGTTATTAAAACAGTTGAAAACTTAACTGGTATAGATATAGATTATTATGTAAAAATAAATTTTAAAGGAGTAGTGGGATTAGTTAATGCTTTAGATGGAGTTAAAGTAAATGTTCCATATAGTTTCTGTGAACAAAATAGTAGTCGTAAATGGGGTAAAAATACTATCTATGTAGAAAAAGGCGAACAAGTATTAAATGGTGAACAAGCATTAGCTTTATCGCGTAATCGTAAAACTAATAGTAGTTGTGGGGCAAAATGGAATACAGGAGAAAGAAATGATTTTATCAGAGGACAAAACCAACAGTTAGTCATAAAAGCTGTAATTGATAAACTGAAATCAATAAAAAATGTTGAGGCTATGTTAAATATATTAGATGTTATGAGTTTTAATATGGATACTAACTTAACTACTAATCAAATACTTTCTTTCTATAATGTAGGTAAAGATATACTCGCCAAAGCAAGAGATAAAAATGATGAAATAATTACTATGGATCATTTATATATATCCGGTTATGGAAGAAGGATTTATGATTTAAGATCTAAATGGACTTTATATAATTATATTTATTATAAAGGAAGTTTAAATGATATTGTTAATGCAATGAAAGTAAATTTAGGTCTTAAAAAACCAACAATCATTAAAGATTTTTCATTTTCCATAAATGATCCTTATAAAAAAGTGGTAATAGGTAAAAAATCATATAGTGAGGCACAAATACAAACAGTACCAAAATTTACTTCAAATACTAAAGCCTATGCATTAAACTGGGGAATAAATAATAATGTCCCTATAAAATTTGAAATAGTAGAAAGTAGTGATCCTACATATAAACAAGACCAAATAACAAATCAAAGTATTCCTTATGGATACCTAATGTCGGCTTTAAATAAAACAGAAGGAATAACCTTAACAATAATTAATAAATCAACTACTCCAGCTATAATAAATTGTTCTTTAGAAGAAAATTATACTAATCCTTCTTGTTTAGTTCCAAATATGGTTGGGAAAACAATTAATGAATTAAACGATTGGATTAGTGAATTACCAATAAGTATTATAGTAAATAAAACAGAAGTCAAGGAAATGGATGCGGGATATGATCCATTAAATGCAGGGCTTGTTACTAGTCAAAGCATAAGTAGCGGGACTAAATTAATTGATATAACTTCTATTGATTTTACTTATATGGCATTGCCAAGTGAAGAAATAAAAGAAGAAACAACAGAATAAAAAAATACTTAGTTCAATTATAACTAAGTATTTTTTAATCCATTTCTACTACTACCAATTTTTTATCTTCATGAACAATTATTAATTCACATTCTGTTTCATAACCTAAATCTTTTTTATAAGACCATTCTAATGATATTTCATAAGCTTTTTTGTCAGTAATATCATTATACTTAAATGCCCTTGTTTTTAAATTACTCACTTCAATATTATCTACTATAGGAAGTTCTTGTTTTCTATCGCCATATATATTACTTTCAACATATTTATATAATGTATCTTTCGCATTTTCTTTAAAATTATCTACTATGTCAGGATGAACGAATTGAACACCACCCACATCATTTTTACTTGTTTTATTATCTAAGTTGTAAAATCCTACTACAAATAATTTTGCGACTAATTTGGCATATTCTTCTTCATTTACTTCTTCTTTATTTAGTTCTTCTATTAACACATCAAATAAGTCACTATATAATTTTATTTCATTTTCTCTTAATTCATATCCAAAATCATCTATCTTTTTTACTACTTTAGGGGGTTCAATCTCCTTTTTTACTTCCATATTTCTAAAAAATATTAAATAAACAATAGTACCTAACATTATTGCGGCTAAAATTGTTGTGAAAAACTTTTTTGCTTTTCTTTTCATAAAATCACCTAAAGAAATTATATCAATTAAACTAATCTATCGCAATAAAAAAGACACTAATTTGTGTCTATTTACTATATTGTTTTATTATTTCTTGTTGTTCTGTATCTTTTTTAATTAAATCATATATTATGATGTCATTAGAAATCCCTAAATATTTTACTGCTTTTTCATTATTAATATCTATATACTCTTGCGTAATAGGTTCATCAACTAACATTTTATATTCTTGTTTTTGACTGTTATAATACACTTTATCAGTCATCCAATTTCCATTCGCAAATATAACAACATTATCTTTTACTTCGAACATATCATTTCCTAATTGATATTTACTACTAAATCCAAACATGTTACCAAGAGTTGGGAGCACATCATACATACCCATAACTGTTTTTACTTCTTTTCCCTTTTTTAAATCCTTTGCCCAAATAATGAATGGAACCTTTCTATTTAATTCATAACTATAATAATCAATTGGTATATAATTAGGATCCTCTTCAGTTAATACTTCTCCTGTCATAAAGTCATAATTGTATAATCTTTCATAATCTCTTTTAGGAAGACGAGCATCATGATCTCCATATATAACAATAACTGTATTATCAAGTATTCCCTCTTCTTCTAAACCATCCATAAATTCCCCGAATGCAGCATCAGCATAATGAACTGATTTAAAATAATTCCCTAATTTAGTACCTTCCATATAAGGCATACTTACTAGTTCTTTTTCTCCAAATTCATTTTCTTTACTTACTTTCATATCAACAGGGTATTCTCCATATTTATCTGTTTCAGAAAAAGGAGTATGATTAGTAAGCATAATCATAGTTGCATAAAAGGGTTTATTTTCTGTTTCTATAATATTTTTTATAATTGGAATTGATTGTCTAAAAAATGATCTATCAGATAATCCTAATCCAATTGTTTCATCTATTTCATAATAATTTTTACAATAAAATCTATTATAACCCATATTTTGATGCATTACTTCTCTATTCCAAAAATCACAATTATTACCATGCATACTAAATGAATAATATCCTTTTTGTTCGAGCAATTTAGGAATTGTTAAAAATTCTCGATCCCAATAAGTAACAAATACTGTTCCATTAGTCGCAGGTAATAGCGATGTATTTAAAGTAAATTCAGTATCACTACTTGTTCCCACACCTACTTGAGTATAAAAGTTACTAAAATATAAACCATCTTTTGCAAGTTTATTTAAATTAGGTGTCACTTCCTCTCCATTAAATTCTAAATCCATCACAAATTGTTGGATACTTTCTGCATGAATAGTTATAATATTTTTACCTTTAAAAATATTTGTATATTTATTATCTGATATAGAAACTTCTCTATCATCATAAAAATCCCTATAATATTTCATTGCCTGATCATATCCAAATATACTATTTATTTTGGGTTCTAAACTCTTAATAACGTCATTAATTTGATAAGTGTATATACCAAACCTCATTACTAGATACTCTCTATTCCATTGCTTATTTAATCTTGAGATATCAACTCCGGTTAATGTTGTCATAAATATACACAATAAGATACCTATAATCATCAAAGTATTAACACCCCAAAATCTATTAACTACTTTATTAATATTTTTATAATAATTTTTTTTCTTTAAATTATAATGGATTATTAAAAAAGTAATAGGATACCATAAATAAACAAAATCTTTAAGAGTAACAACATTTTCTACTACTGCATCTCCTACATCAGAAATATAAATAGAAAGTGATAAGAATGATAATGAAGAAAAAGATGTATAAAAAGTATAATAAACACTATTAATTATACAGATAGCAGTGAAAAAGATAACCCAAGGCATAAAATATACTATTTGTTTTTTAGGTTTTACAAAATAACAAAAAGCTCCTATTAAAGAGACTACTATCGCATCTGCGATAATAGGATATATCCCCAAATAGTTTTGTACAGTAAAAAACCTTAATAAAGAAGCATTTATTAATCCACCAATAACAAAAATAAAAAATAAAAAATTAGTTTTAAAATATCCTTTATATTGAACTAATATTTTATTTACTTTTTTCTTTATGTTTTCTAATATCTTTCGCATATAAAACACCTCGTAAACTAATCTATTAAACATTATATCACTTTTATACTTCTTTTCCAATCAAAAAAGCGGCTTTTAGCCACTTTGCTTATATAAAAGCCTTTAAATTTAAGGAGATTACATAGTATTACTTTACAATCAATATTTTTTAGTTCACTGTTAAACTAATTTAATATCAATGTAGTCTGTATTAAAGAATACACTATTGAGTAATACTATAAGTGTATTCTTTAATATTATTTTATTCTTTCTTTATCTTTATGTTAGTATTATTTTCCTTTTTTTGATAACTAACATTTAAAGCCATACCCAATACAAAAGTAAAGGATAATAAATAAACCCAAAACATTAATATGATAACATTTGATAAACTACCATAAAAAATATCATAATGAGCTAAATTAATCACATAATATGAGTATATATTAGTTATTAATATCCATAATATAGCTGTCGCAAAAGCTCCCGTTGTAACCGTTTTACTCTTTACTTCCTTATCAGGTGCAATAGTATAAATTAATTTTATAAAAAAATAAACTAAAAATAATGATAATGGCCATTTTATTACTACATAAAGATAATATATACTATCTTTTAAATCAGATACAATAATATCAGCTTCTCTAAGAACATCAAATATTCTTCCTCCGAAGGCTGGTACCAATAAAACAAATATAAATAAAACTACTATTAACATAGTTAAAAAAATTGATTTTATTCTTCTTTTTAAAACTCCCTTATTATCATCTTGCCCATAAAGCATATTAGAGGTAACTATTATTGAATACGCTCCATTAGAAGCAATAATGAAGGAAAAGATTAAAAAGAAAGTCATATTAAAATCTAATCCTTTACCAGTAATTAGAGGAACTACAATATTACTTATATCAGAGGGGAAAGAATCTCTAACAAAATTAGTTAAGGTAGTAATATTAAGTGAAAATACAGGTCCTATAATGCCTATTAAGGAAATAATCGGTATTAAAGATAAAACAAGAAAAAAGGCTAATTGCCCTGGTAATATGGTCATTTCTGGCAATGATATTAGATGCCATAATTTTTTAAACCATTTTTTAAAACCATTACCAATTATTTTTATTTTACCCACTTTATCACTTCCTATTATGAAATAATTATATAATAATATAAATAAAAAAGCAAAGATAAATCTTTGCTTATTCTCCTAACTCTTTATTAGTTCTCATATCAAGAGTAGCTTCATTGATTGCATCTTCAATTGTCTTGATATCATCTTCAATCATACTATAGCCTAGTGCTGCGCCATAGCCATACGGAATATTTTTTAATTCACGATATAGTTTTCTAATATAAAGTGCTATATCCTTTTCTTTATAACCAATCATATATATTAAAAATTCATTACCATCTGTTCTCATAATATCGCTATTTTCTAATTGATTATTTATTAATATATTAGCTGCGCTTTTTATTAATTTATCTCCCTCTTCATAACCATAATTATCATTAATATATTTAACATTATTTAAATCAATAAGTATAATTGATTGTGGATAAATAGTATTTTCATCCCATTTTTCAATATTATGATTTAAATAGTTTCTGTTTTTTAACGATGTTAATAAGTCAACAAATTTCATCTTTTCATCTTTTTTAATTACTTTTACTTTCTTTTGTTTAGCTAAAACATAAGCAAAATATCTTAATAAAATTATAAATAAGAGAGCCCCAACAACAATTAAAACTATGTAATCAGATATTTTTTTTCTAACTACACCAAATAGTTCAATATCACTTAGTCCCATATAATTATACTTTTTCAGATTAACATTCCATATAAAATTATCAAACATTTTTATTAAAGTAGTATTGTCAGTATTATTAATAACAAACTGATAATCATAACTTAATTTACCTTCATAAATAATAGAATAATTTTCTAATCCTCTAATTTTATAATAATTATATACATTCTTATCTAACGCAATAATACTATTTTTTTCTTTTACTTTTAATATGTCTTTTATATCATCATATTCCTTAATAGTTATATCCTTACTAATATCACTTAAGTATTCTCCTAAATATGTGTCTTTTACCACATATATTTCATTACCTTTTAAACCTTTTAAATTGTTAATAAATAATTCATTACCTAAGCCTGTTATTAAGACATAATCTGAAGATATATGTGAATAAATTTTATTAACATTAGTAATACCATTTAATGGATAATATGCAAACATCATATCTACTTTATTATTTTTAAATGCTTTTTTAAGTGCAGCAACGGATGAATATTCTTTGAATTCAAAATCAACGCCAGTTAAATTCATAAAATCAGTTATATATTTACTATTAATCCCAATAAATTCTTCATCATTATATTCTTCATAGGGTAAATTAGATACATAACCATAAATATATCTAACACTTTTAAAATTACTTTCTTCTATTTCATCAATTCCCAAAGATGATAAGTATAAATCTGATAAATTATCATTATATGACTTTTCTAATTTATTCCATCTCGTAAATACTTTCTTAAAAATAGAATTTAACGTTTTATTTTTCTCTGTTAATGTTAAAACATAATTATTACTAATTTCATCAACAAAATATGTTACATAATATTTATTACTTAATATAGCATCAAGATATTGATCATGAGGTATTATTGCAACCTCTACTTCCTCATCATTAATACCTTTTATAAGGCTGGCTTCATCATCATAGTATTTATAATTCAATTCCCCCAAGTAATAGTTAATAACACTTTTATCTTGATTAAATATACCTATAGTCATTTTTTTTATGTCATTAAGACTATTCAATTTACCTTTATTTTTTCTTACCACCACATAAGTGTCTTCTGAAATAACAATTTCATTTTTATTAACATCATCTTTATTAACTATTTTAAAATTAAGCCCTGTAGTACTCTTTATACCATCATAAGATACCTTATTTAATTCTAAACCTGTTTGTCTTTCAAAATAAGTAAGGAAATCAAAAAATAACCCTTCACCATTATTACTATAAATAGGTAAGTTAAGAGGGATTGAAACATCAATAACCTCATCTTTGTGATCATCAATCCATCTATTTTCTGCAATATTAAACGCGGTATTATCTTTAATTTTGGAAAGAGCAAGTAGTGCCCATCCTATTATTCCTAATAATACCGATATTACTATAATCGTTATTAATAACTTCATAGTTTTGTTCATTTTTTACCACCTTAATTACTCTGACCAAGAAATTATATCACTTAATTTACTTTTATAACCAATTATTGGATAAATTTCACTATCTTTGTCAGAATTATTTGTTATAAAATATTGGAAATCATAAAAATCCTTTTCCCCAGCAGAAAAGTCATCTAAAGTATCATTTAATATTTTTTTTGCCTCATCAGCATCTATATTATCCACATCAATAAAAATATTAATAAGCTTACCTTGAAGTAATACTTCAACTTCTTTCACTTTATCATTATGTAATATACTACTTTCTATTTCTGTTATTCTGTTGTCTTTTATTTCCACATCATCTATACCATTTAGCCTATTACCATAAATTGGACCATTACTTGGATAAACAAATGCTTTTATTAAAAAAATAACACTAATACCAATAATTAATAATAATATCCCTATCAATATTTTACTTTTTTGTTTCTTTATAAACTTCATTTTATCACCTCTACTGGTAGAATAATTATACTATAATTACAATTAATAAGCAAACTATAATATAATATATTCAATTACTTTTATTTCTAATCTAGTATATAAATTTTAGGGTTAAATGAACTAGTTGTTCTTACTATTAGTGCTTCAATTTCGGAATTTGATTCAATATTTACTTGTGTATATATACGCGCATCAAAATTATTGACTATTTCCTTCGCAACCCCTTGACTAACTGCTAATATATCACCTTTGTGAGCAGAATTAATATGAATATTTATATTTATTTCTCGGCACTCATTATTTATATATAAGGCCTTTCCTATAATAGCGGTATAATCAGATAATAAAGTTATTATTTTATTTTCAATATTTATATAAGAAGTATATAAGTCTTCATCTGTTTTCATTATATCTTCAGAAGGTAACAAGTAATATTTTTCATTAATTTCATTAAAATCATCTATTTTAAAATCACTTGTTTTTGCCTCATAACGGTAATTACCAGGGATTATACTATCAACACTATTTTGAATATATAAGGCTATTATGATTTCTTTGTTTTTTAAATCATTAATCTTTTTTAATTCATCTAACAATAATTGAGCTTTTTTCTTTCCATAATTAATTACTTTTTTCTCATCTTGCTTAACATATTTTGTAATCCCATTATTAGAATAACTTTGATAAGGATTCAAAACTATCGCTAAAGCAATTCCTGTTGTTTGCCCTGCATTATTTAAATAATTTTGTTCATATATATAACTTATATATTTGGGAATGATATTAACATTATCTATTTTTTCTGGATTATTAGAATTTAATATTTCTAACAATTCTTTCATTTTATCTCTGTTTATATATTGCCCAGATTGATAATAATACTTATTACTAGAAAAATATTTGCTGGCCATTCTCATTAAGCCTAATTCAACTTCTTCTAAATCATATTTACTATTAATATTATTAACAATATAATTATTATCTATAGATGATTTATAATTTTCATAAACATCATAATAATTTTTATTAATATTATAATCTACAGGAATAACATTATTGTTACTACAACCAACAAGTAACAATATCATTAATAATGATATTATCTTTTTCATACTATCCCTCCTATAAATTATTATTTAGATCTTCTTCATTCCATATTTTTATACCAAGTTTTTTAGCCTTATCATATTTGTTGCCTGGATTTTTTCCTACAACTACTACATCTGTTTTTTTACTTACACTTTCAGTAACATTTCCCCCTGAATCTTCTATTTTTTCTCTTACTTCATCACGAGTCAAATTTTCTAATGTTCCAGTTAAAACAAATGTTTTATTATAAATCTTTTCATTATTGTTTTCCATTTCTTTAGGTCCTAAATAATTAGTATTTATATCTAAAGATTTTAACTTAGAAATTAATTTTTTATTATTGTTATCATTAAAGTATAAAGATAAGTTTTTAGCTATAATTGGCCCAACATCTGGTATATTAACTAACTCTTCTTCATTAGCTTTCATTAAATAATCTAAAGTTGAATATTTCTTAGATAAAAGCTTAGCCATTTTATTTCCAACTTGCCTAATTCCTAAGCCAAATAATAACTTTTCTAATGAATTATGTTTGCTATTTTCTATAGATTCTAACAAATTATTTATACTTTTATTTCCATAACCCTCAAGCTTCATTAACTCTTCTTTATAATTTTCTAAGTTGTATATATCAGCTATATTTTTTATATAGCCTAAATTATAAAAATCTTCTACTATTCGTTCTCCTAATCCCTCAATATTCATCGCATCTCTACTCGCAAAATGAATAAGCCCTTCTATTTTCCTTGCATCACATTTTTCATTAATACAAAAATAGTCTGCTTCTTGTTCTTTTTTTATTAATTTAGCCCCACAAATAGGACATTCATCAATCATCTTAAATCTCTTTTCTTTACCAGTTCTTCTTTCTTTTTTTACATAAACAACTTCAGGTATTACATCTCCTGCTTTTCTAATCACAACAATATCACCAATTTTTATATCTTTATCAATAACATTCTTCTCATTATGAAGTGTAGCACGAGCCACAGTTGAACCTTGAACTAAAACAGGCTCTAAAATTGCATTAGGTGTTATTTGGCCAGTTCTTCCAACAGTAAAAATAATATCTTTTAATTTCGTTATTACCTCTTCTGCGGGAAATTTATAAGCTGTATCTCCTCTTGGATATTTAGCTGTATTACCTAATAACTCTTTATCATTTAAATTATCTAACTTAATAACAATACCATCTATATCATAAGACAATGTATTTCTTTTCTTAGTTAATTCTGAAATATATTCTAAAACTCCATCAATATTTTCTACAAATCTAATATTTGGATTAACTTTAAATCCTAGTTCCTTTAAAAACTCTAATGCTTCATGATGAGTATTAATACCATAACCTAAAGGATTAAATAAATGATAGAGGAAAACATCTAAACTACGAGAAGCTGTTATTTTGGAATCCAAATTACGGACACTTCCTGCAGCTGCGTTACGAGTGTTTTTTAACAATTCTAAACCTTTATTTTGACGCTCTATATTAATTTTTTCTAAAGTTTTTTTACTCATATATATTTCGCCACGAACTTCTACATCTATATTCTTATTTAGTTTTAAAGGAATACTTTTTATTGTTTTAACATTATTTGTAATATCTTCTCCTACAAAACCATCTCCCCTTGTTGCCCCTTTCACAAAAATACCATTTTCATAAATTAAAGAAACAGTTAACCCATCTATTTTAGGTTCACAAACATAATGAGGTATTATCCCTTCTTTTTTTATACGTTCATCAAACAATCTAACCTCTTCTTCATTAAACACATTACTTAAACTTAAAAGAGGATGCTTATGTATAACTTTTTCAAACTTTGATAATACTCCTCCACCAACTCTTTGTGTAGGTGAATCGATTCTAATATATTCTGGATACTTTTTTTCTAAATCTTCTAATTCTCTTTTTCTACTATCATATTCTTGATCAGTTATAGTAGGATTATCAAGTACTTGATACTCATAATCCCATCTATTTATTTTATCTACTAATTCATCTATTCTTATTTTTGCATCCATTTTATCACCTTATTTTTTATGCTTTTTATACCTTTATTATAGCATATATTATACAAAAAAAGATGACAAACATCTCTTTATTTAAAGTGGTTCCCTTTTAAACCAAACTCAATTTCACCAGTTCTAACAGTTTTCTTTCTATCTTGATAAATTGGATCCAATTTTAGTTTTTCGGCAGTTAGAACTTTTAGGGGATTATTAAAATATCCAAAAATTTCTTTTAAAGATTTATCAACTACAATACAAAGTCTTGGATCTATTATTTTATCTTGGGTTTCAAGCCAATCATAATGATAATCTTTGTCTGAAAGTTTTGATTTTTGAAAAGTCATTCTACCATCTTGAATTATGCTTATATTATCATAGGAATAACTAAGCTGCCTTGCTATATCAACAAATTCTTTTATATTGTACCCTTTCATAAATAAAGGTAGAAACTTATTTGTATCAAAACCTAAGACTCTATTTTTATCGTTTGTCACACAAACCCTTTTTTGACTTTTTATTAAATTCCATTCATTGTTATTAAACCTTCTTGCTAATCCTCTTTTTTTTGCTTCTTCAAATGTCACTCTAAAACTAGTATTGGATTTTAACATGGAATTCAACAAATCAAATGCTTTAAACTCCTCGTACATTTTACATCACCCTAATATCATTATAAAATATTTTATATAAAAATGCTATTTTTAAATTATTTTTTTAATATACTCCCTTATTTCTTCTTTTAAATCTTCTCTCGTTAATGCTAAATCAATAGTAGCTTTTACAAATTCTGATTTATTACCAATATCATAGTATTTACCTTCAATTTTACAAGCATAAAAACTCTCTTTTTCCATTAGTTTTTTTAAACCATCAGTAAATTGATACTCATTCCCAACACCTTTATTTAGATTATCTAATTCATCAAAAATTTTAGGACTTACTACATATCTTCCAAATACGGCTAAATTAGAAGGGGCTTCATCTATACTTGGTTTTTCTATAATTGTTTCTATTTTCATATCATCGAATGGTTTAATAACACCATATCTAGAAATAATATCATTGCTTACTTCTTGTACTCCTATTACACTACTTCCTGTCTTTTCATGTATATCTATTAATTGTTTTAAAGCAGGTTTATCATTAACTATTAAATCATCGCCAAACATCACTGCAAAATATTCATCACCAATAAATGTTTTAGCTAAATTTATCGCATGTCCTGAACCCAATGGCTCCCCTTGTCTAACATAATATATTTTAATCATGTCAGATATATTTTGAACTTCTTTTAATAAATCTTTTTTACTACTTTTTTCCAACCTTTTTTCAAGTTCATAACTTTTATCAAAATGATCTTCAATTGCTTTTTTATATGGGCTTGTTATAAATAAAAGCTCCTTAATACCACTTGCTACGGCTTCTTCTACTATATATTGAATAGTAGGTTTATCAATTATAGAAAGCATTTCTTTAGGCATAGATTTAGTAGCAGGTAAAAATCTAGTACCTAAACCCGCTACTGGTATAACTAATTTTCTAATTTTATTCATAATTCCTCCTTTATTTATAATTATACTGCATTCCAGTTTCTTCAAGCACTTCTTTTGCAGTAATTCTCTTAAATTTACTTCTACAGTATGGCGCTCTTTTTTCCCCTCGTTTATTTTTATTAACTTGTATTCCATCAATAAATATAGCATCTAAATCAGAATATACACTTACTTTTAATTTTATGATATTAGGACCTGCTTTTTTTTGCATTATTTTTTTATCACAATCAGTTAGAATAATAGCTTCTTTTATCATCTCTTCTAATACTACTATAGTTTGATTTTTTTGCTTTAACAAATATCTTTTATAACTGTCTTCATTAATATATATTAGTCCTGTCAAATCATAATCAATATTATTTAAATATAAAATAAATTGTTTTAAGGTCATAAAAAATAAATTGTCTAACAAATGTTTTTTATTTTTTTCAGAGTTGAAGTCTATCCCAACACCATAAAAATTGGCAAACTGTTTATATAGATCCTTTTGCGCTTTCCTTGTAATAAGTATTTGTTTCCCCATACTATAAATCCTCCATCTTTTATATTTTCTTTATACTTTTATGATTTTTCATTAATTTTTTTATGCCCGTAACATTTGCAAATACAACAGATATTAAATTATTATCAACCCCAACAATTACTCCTTTACCATATTTTTCATGAGCTACTTTATCACCTACTTTATATTCTTGATTCTCACTATAAATCATTTTTTCTTTATCTATTTTATTATTCTCTGTCTTTCCTTCTAAATATTCATCTCCAACTTCTTTAATAAATCTACTAGGAGAATTGACCTGATCTTGTCCATATAGTAATCTTCTTCTCGCATTAACAAAATATAATTTCTTTCTAGCCCTTGTAATAGCTACATAACAAAGTCTTCTTTCTTCTTCTAATTCATTATTAAGCATTGAATTAATATGAGGAAATATTCCTTCTTCAAGCCCAATAATAAATACATTGTTAAACTCTAACCCTTTAACTGAATGAATAGTCATTAATCTTATTGCTTCTTCAATATCATTGTGTTCACTCATATCGCTAACTAAGGTTATTTCTGTCAAAAAATCTTCAAGTGATATTTCACCATATTTTTCTTCAAAACTTCTCGTAATAGATTTAAATTCTTCAAGGTTTTCAAGTCTTATTTCTGCCTCTAATGTTTTTTCGTTCTTAAAATAATCTCTTATACCTGTTTTATCTAAAACATAATCTATTAAATCAGTTAAAGTATTTTTTTCACTATATTCCTTTAGTTTAGTTATTACTTCTTTAAATTCTAATGCTTTACCTGAATCAATAGATTCATATATACTAATATTTTCTTCATTAGCTCTTTTTGTAATGTCACTTAATGTCTTTAATCCTATTCCTCTTTTTGGTGCGTTAATTACTCTTAATAAACTAATTTCATCTCTTTCATTTACAATTAACTTTAAATAGGCAATTAAATCTTTTATTTCTTTCCTACTATAGAAAAAGAAACCACCAACAACTTTATAAGGAATGTTTTCTCTAAGTAATTCTTCTTCAATAATACGAGATTGTGCATTAGTTCGATATAACACCGCTATATCCTCATATTTTACTTCCTCTTCTAACAATTTTTTTATTTCTCTAATCACATAAAAAGCTTCATCTCTTTCATCAAACGCCCTGAAATACTTTATTTTTATACCCTCTTCATTATCACACCATAGAATCTTTTCTTTACGATTTTTATTATTCCTAATCACATTATTAGCGGCATTTAAAATAGTTTTAGTAGAACGATAATTTTCTTCTAACAAAATAACTTTTGCATTAGAATAATCACTCTCAAAATTTAATATATTTTGATAATTTGCACCTCTGAAGCTATAGATTGATTGATCTATATCACCAACCACAAATATATTTTTATATTTAGCGCTAATCATTTTCGCTAAAATATACTGTGCTCTATTAGTATCTTGATATTCATCTATCAATACATACTTAAACCTCTCTTGATATCTCTTTAATACATTGGGATATTCATTAAAAAGTTTTATGGGGAGCATCAACAAATCATCAAAATCAACACAATTATTTTTTATTAAACTATCTTGATATTTTTTATATACTTTAAATACTATATTTTCAAAATCAGTATTAACATACTTTTCATAATCATTAGGATTAATAAGTTCGTTCTTAGCTCCACTAATATGTTGTTTAATTCCTTTTGGATTATAAAGCTTAGAATCTATATTTAAATCTTTTAATATTTTTTTTATCAAAGTAATCGAGTCATCATTATCAAAGATAGTAAAGTTTTTATGATATCCCAATAAGTCATAATTTTCTGACAATATTTTAACTCCTAATGAATGAAAAGTAGATATTTGAGCTCCTAGTGCTTTATTTCCTACTAACTTATATATTCTCTCTTTCATTTCATTAGCGGCCTTATTAGTAAAGGTAATAGCTAAAATATTTTCACTAGGGATTCCTTTTTCTCCTAACAAATAGGCAACTTTATGAGTTAAAACTCTTGTTTTGCCAGATCCTGCTCCCGCTAGTATTAATAAAGGGCCTTCATTATAAAGGATGGCTTCTCTTTGTTTATCATTTAAATTTATTAAATCCATATAACCACATCCTAACATAATTGTACCATGGATTAAGTAAATAAAAAACGAACTATTTTAAGTTCGTTTAATTTTTTTATTCAAATATATCAGGAGTAACTAATTTACTAAATTCTTCTCTAAATCTTGTGACTTCTTTTTGTAATATATCAGGATATATACTTTGACATGCCTTTATGGCTTTAAAAACATGTTTTAAATTTACTTCTGGAGAGTTTTCATAAACTGCTTGAGAAAAACAATCCGCAAGAAGAGCCAGTGATATATCTGGATAATTAGAAGCTAGTGAATAAAGCCTTTTATATTTGGAAGTCATTTCTACAATAAATTCAATAGTTCTTTTCCTCATCAATGGACTTAATCCCATTCTAATATTAGTTTTTACTTCTAATTTCGGAATAGTTTTATCAAGTATTTCAACAGTCATTTCAGCTGTTGGTTCACTGACATCAACTAATTCAAATCTTCTAAGGAACGCTGTATCTGTTACCACATATTCTTCATATTCCATATTAGTAGTAGCACCTATTACTTTTATATCTCCGCGATCAAGTCCAGGTTTTAACATATTTGCAAAATCCATTGGACCTTGATTTTTCGTACCTATTAAAGTATGAACTTCATCAATGAAAAGGACTATTTTGCTTCTTATCTTTAATTCTTCCATTAGTAAAGTCATTTTATTTTCTACTTGACCACTAATAGATACTTCTCCTAATAAAGAAGGACTATTAATTCTTACCACTCTATAACCACTTAAGGCATTAGGGATTGCTCCTTTTTGCATTCTGTAACTTAATCCTTCAACTAATGCTGTTTTACCAGAACCAGCAGGTCCTACTAATAAAACAGATTTTTCTGGAGTAAGTAAAATTAATATCATTTTTTTTATTTCTTCTTCTCTTGCAATAGCAGGATTAATTATATACTGTCTAGAAGTTAAATCTTCCCCATAATTATCTATTATACTAAATTTTACTTGTTTATTTTGTTCATTCATAGAATCTATCCCTTCTACTGTTTCTATTATAGCAAAAAAAATCTATATTTTAAAATATTATTTATTTTAATTCCATGCTACTTATAGCATTTAAACTTAGACTACCTCTTATTCCTTTTTTATAAGCATAGTAACCTGCTATTCCTATCATTACCGCATTATCAGTACAGTATTCCATTGGCGGCATTAATAACTCTATATGTTTTTCTTTACATAACTCTTTTAATTTATTCCTTAACCCCTTATTAGCAGCTACTCCTCCTGCAAGTAATAATTGTTTAACATTATATTCTTCTATAGCCTTCATTGTTTTTTTTGTTATTGTATCTACTATAACTTTTTGAAAAGAGGTAGCTAAATCTTTTTTATTTATACTATTGCCTCTTTGATCCTCATTATGAATTAAATTGATAACTGAGCTTTTTAAACCACTAAAACTAAAATTATATGAATTATCATCTAATGGTTTAGGTAATTTATAATTAGCTTGTCCACAAGCTAATTCATCAATCTTTTGTCCCCCTGGATAAGAAAGACCCATCACCCTAGCTACTTTATCATAACACTCTCCTACTGCATCATCCATTGTGCCGCCTATTTTTTTAAAATCATAATGATCTTTCATATATACTAATTCAGTATGACCTCCACTTACAACTAACGCAATTAAAGGAAATACAAAATCGCCTACTAAATTGTTTGCATAAATATGTCCCGCAATATGATGAACTGGAATTAATGGTTTGTTATAAATAAAAGAAAGCGTTTTTACAGCTTCTATTCCTACTAATAATGAACCAGTAAGACCTGGTCCATAAGTAACCGCAAAAGCACTCATCTCTTCAAATTTCATATTACTTTTTTCTAACAATTCTTGAAAAATTATAGTAATATTTTTTACATGATTTCGACTTGCTACTTCTGGTACTACCCCTCCAAACTTTTTATGAATATCAATTTGGGATAACACCACACTACCTATAATTTCTTTCCCATTTTTTATAATTGCACATGATGTTTCATCACAACTTGTTTCCACTGAGAAGATAAATATATCTTTCATAATTACACCTCTATCTTGCCTTTTATATTGAACATATTATACTAAATTTTCTTCAGCCTGTGATTTTTTTAAATACTTAGGATTGAGTTTATGAAAGTTAACACTATTATCGTTTTTATAATAATTCACTATTTTTAAAATGTTTAATTTTACTTTTTTATGATTATATTTTTTTAATATTTTTTCACCCAAAAATTCTTCATTATAACTAATTACAACATTGCCATATAACTTACTTATTTCATTTTCTAATTCTTCAAAGGTTAAACATTTTTCTTCCATTATTATATTATAATCCTTATCATATATAGCCCCAAAAATATATCCACCTTTCGCATCTACTATTGAAGCTACATAATTAAAATTATTTGAAGATAACGCAATAGCTTTTAAACTAGATACTCCTAATACTTTCTTTTTTAAGGCAAACCCATATGTTTTTGTAATGGTAATCCCAATTCTAAGACCAGTAAATGACCCAGGTCCATCTATGACTATTATTCTGTCAATATCAAAAGGAACTAAATCACAGACTTCTAATCCCTTTTCTATTGAAAGTAATACATATTTAGAATGTTCTTTAATATCTTCAATATGTTCCTCATAAATAAGTTTATCGGAATTAACAATTCCGATAACTAAATTATTATTAGAAGTATTTAAAAATAATACTTTCATAATGTAGCCTCACATAAATCCTCATACTTTTTACCTACTGGATTTATAATAAATAATCTTTTATTTTCTCCTAGTATTTTAATAGTAATATTTAATCTTTGTTTAGGTAATTGTTCTTGAATTTGATCAGCCCATTCTACAATTACTATGCCACGTTTTTCAAAATACTCTTCTAATCCTAATACTTCTTTTTTATCTTCTATGCGATATACATCCATATGATATAAATCCATTTCTCCTTGATTATACTCTTTTATTAAAGTAAATGTAGGAGAAGTAATATTATCTTCTATTCCAAGTGCACTTGCAAACGCCTTAGTAAATGTGGTTTTACCACTACCAAGGTCTCCTTCTAATGCAATTACCATATTTTTAAATTTTTCCGATTCTATATTTTCCGCTAATTCTATAGTATCTTCAATACTATTACTTATCACTTTATATTCCATATCATCACCCTATTAAGATTATATCAAAAAAATAAAAAGTTAGTAGTTATTTTCTTATTTTTATTTAATTATTTTCTTATTTCTAAAGAAGCTATTATCATATTGTGATCAGACAAAGTACCCTTTGTTTTAATAGTTTTGCTAGATATAACACTAATTTTATCAGAAGATACAATGATAGAATCAGTACAGGCAATACCATTATTTATGGTATCGCGAGCGACTATTGGATATTTTGTTCCAAAAATATCACGAATAATACTACATTGTGTTACTACATTGAAATCCCCAACTAATACAAATGGATTGGGATCATTTTTTACTTTATCATAAACATCTTTTATTTGTTTTTTACGACATTTTTTTTGGTAAGAAATGTGAACATTATAAAACGAAACATTTATCCCATTAATATTTACTATTATTTTTTGAAGAGCTCTTCTTTCCCCGCACGAGACTAATGAATAATAATTTTTGCTACTAAATTGATTTTTACTTAATAACGCGTTCCCTGCTGGAGTACCAGTATAGTAATATTTCATGTTATTTTTATCTGCTACACTACTAATTAAATGTGCCCCATTATTTTTAGCTTCCTGTATCCCAATTACATCAATATTATTTTCTTTTATCTTTCGTGCAAGTCTAGCTGCTGTGACATTTCTTTGTTTTGTACCACGTCCAATATTCCACGTTGCAACTACCAATGTTGTTTTTGATGAGCCATAATCTGGTATTGTAATACCGCCACCATGATTATTATCATCCTCATTATCATCAGTATCATCTGTATTTCTAATAGCTTCTTTCTTATCTCTTTCTATTTGTTCAAAATAACTAATTGTTTCTATATTAGCATTATCATAACAAATAGCAACAGATGGAACAAATGAACCTAATAAAAAACTAACAATAGGGGGTACAAAAAAAATAAGAATAGCAGCTATAAATTTATTACTAACTAGCTTTATACTTTTACTAATTTTTTCTTCACTATCTAAAACCATTTTAGCAACTTCTATAGTTGCGATAACTACCAAAATAATAGGGACAATAAGTTTAACTATATTAATAATCTTTCCTAATATCATAAACAATCTTAGAATAGTTGGCGTTTCACAAGGAACACTCACCTCAAGCATATACAACATGCCCTCACTCCTTTTTTTTATTATAACATAGGCAATTATTTTTTCCCAATAAAAAAACACCTTATGGTGTTAATAAACAAAAAAGATTTGGCAATGTCCTATTTTCGCTTACACTATCGTCGGCGCTAAAGTGCTTAACTTCTGTATTCGGTATGGACA
>JBBAEV010000015.1:0-21128 GCA_041655735.1 Bacilli bacterium
TTTAATTTAAATTTATTAAATTTGCTGTTGCTTCCCTTATATAATGAAAAGACAATTTGTTTTTTAAATATGAAATTAGATATTCATAAAGAAGATTTATTAAAGCAATGGGTAAATAAAAATGGTATTTGTTTAGAAATTATAAACAAGAAAAATAATTTGGTAGAAAAGTTGATTCTTTCAAAACAATAAGAGGTGGATGGTAGATATGGGAAATTATATAGACTTACATTGTCATTCTTCTTTTAGTGATGGACATTTGACTGTTAAGGAGATAATTACTAATGCAAAAGAAAATGGAGTTAAAGGCCTCAGCATCACTGATCATGATGATATTCGCTCTATAAAAGAAGTTAAAAATCTCAAAGAAAATGATATTATTATTGTAGCAGGGACAGAGTTTTCAACTACTCTAAATTTTAAAGGTAAAGTTTATTATATGCACCTATTAGGATATGGATTTGATGAATCACATTCAAGAATTGTTAAAATGATTCAACACTATCTTGATAATCGATTTATAAATAATATTACTTTTTTTGATAAAATACAAGAATTTGGAATTGAAATCCCCGAATGCTTGTTTAAAGAAGTAAAACTTGAAAACTATAATTTAATCATAAAGGAAATGGTCTTAGCTTTATATAAAAACAATTATAGTGAGGAGTATATTGCTACTTTTTTAAAAAAAATAAAACCCTTTACCCCCGATTATGAAGGGTATGAAGTAGATACTATAGAAGCAATAAATGCTATAAATGAGGCTGGAGGAATAGCGGTTGTTCCTCATTTACAGCAAATTGAAGCTACCGATAGTGAATTAATAGAAATAATAAATTATTTATCTAAGAATAGGGTTAGAGGCATTGAAGTATTTCATTCGGAAACGACCGGGGAGCAAATGAAAAGATATCATGATCTATCAGAAGAATTTAATATTTTAGTTTCCGTTGGCTCAGACTTCCACTGCTTTGGTGAAGATAATAAAGTCATAGGACATGGAATTGATGATAATCTTTGCATAACACAATGTAGTTTGTTTGACTATCTTATTGATCAAAACTTAATTATAAATAAAAATATAGAAAAGAGGCGTTTAAATAGTGAATAACATTTTTGTTGAAGAATTTATTAAAGATGCTAAGCTGAATAATATTGATATTGGCTGTTCTGGTGATAGAATTGTCGAGATCATTAAAGAGAATAAAATATATTTTTTAAAGGAAACTATATCGGGAAAATTAGACAAGGAATATTTTTTGCTGAATTGGCTTAAGGATAAACTACCAGTTCCAGAAATTGTTTATTTTTCAACAGATAAAGAAAAAAGTTACTTAATTACTAGGAAATTATCTGGTGAGATGATTTGTTGTGATGAAATTTTTGATTATCCAGAAAAGGTTATTCCTTTAGCAGCTGATTCATTAAAAATATTAGAGAGTGTAGACATTAGTGGATGCCCTATAATAAATAATATTGATATAAAATTAGCGATTGCTAAACATAATATGGAAATGAATTTAATAAAACCTGAAAATATGGAAAAGGAAACTAAAAATAAATTTAAAACAATTGAAGCAGTTTACAAATATCTTGTTGAAAACAAACCAGAGGAGCAGCTTTGTTTTTCACATGGTGATTTAAGTTTGCCTAATATATTTTATAAAGATGATGAAATTTCTGGTTTTTTAGATTTAGGTGACGCTGGTATAGCAGATTATTGGTATGATATAGCAATACTTGTTAAATCTATTAGAAGAAATTATGAAGATGTAAAGTATGAAAAAATGTTATTTGATTGTTTAAACGTGGAACCGGATTATAATAAAATTGAATATTACATTTTATTGACAGAACTATTTTTATAAATTGTTTTGTAATCCCTTAACTTTAAAATGCTTAAAGAAGTATTTATTTTTCTTTTATCATTCAAACATTTGATAATTAACCCTTACAATGTAAGGGTTTTATTATGCGATAAAATATGTTGACTCCCAAATGACTCCCTATATACATAATGTGATATAATACAATTAATAGGAGTGATAATAATGACTGATTCAAGAAAAGTTTTTTGAATCTGTTATAATTAGAAAATAAATAAAAAATATTAGAAATTATTGGAGATGAAGCTATGAAAGAAATTTTATATAATTATGATTATTTAAA
Source organism: Bacilli bacterium (assembly GCA_041655735.1). GTDB lineage: Bacteria > Bacillota_I > Bacilli_A > RF39 > UBA660 > JBBAEV01. The sequence goes on from JBBAEV010000015.1 coordinate 2,170, forward strand.
AAAAGAAGATATTAATAATAATATAGATAGGGTAAAAATTTTATTAGTTAATTCAAAAAATGAAATTCTTTTAGGTTTCGAACACAATACATACCAGTTTATAGGTGGACATGTTGAAGATGATGAAACTTGGAATGATTGTATAATTCGCGAAGTCAAAGAGGAAACCGGAATAGAAATAAAAGATATTGATGTTAAGCCCTTTTTTACAATTCGATATTTTTGTAAGAACTATCCAAATAAAAATGAAAATTCAGAATTTACAATTAATTATTACGTTATAAGAACAGATAAAAAAATAAATTTAGAAAATACAGAATATACAGATCATGAAAAAGAAGGTAATTTTGAACTTAAGTATGTATCTTTGGATAAAATAGAAAAAGTTTTAGAAGAAAGTGTTGAATTAAATAAAAAAAATAAAGTTATTGTTCCAGAAATGCTAGAGGTATTAAAAGAATATAAAAACCAATTAGAAGAAAAATAAAAAAATGGGTTTGGTTCCTATCTCCCCGACCATAAAGTAATTAACCCTTACAATGTAAGGGTTTTATTATGGAGTGAAATATATTGACTCCCAAATGACTCCAAGTTAGATAAATATGATATAATTTAAATATGGATAATTATAATTTTATGATATTAAATATTTAAATAAAAAAGCAAAGAAGATAAATTTCCTTGCTCACATTCTGTAGCTAATTATACCATATTTTTTGTTTTTCTCAAGACTTGTAATAAATTGATAAAGATATACAATATCAATAGTTTGAAGGGAGTAGATTAATAATGAAAAAAGAACCAATAGTTATAAAAAATAAAAGTTTTACTAGTATTAATTTTAGAATATGTTTTCCTATTAAAGTAAATCTTGGTGATGCGGCTTTGTTTGCATTATTACCTAGTATTTTGGTTAGATTTAATGCTAATTATCCTAGTGAAGATGAATTTCAAAAAGAAAAATTAAAAAGAAATATTTCTAATTTTGGTTATTACTATTATAATATTGGAGCTACTAATTTTATTCAATTTAATATGCAAATAGTGGATCCAAGATATATTGGTGAAGATAAAATAGAAGAGGCTTTTGAATTTTTATTGGATACTATATACAACCCTAAAGTAAATAAGAATAAGTTTGATAAAAAATTATATGAAAAGGAATATGGAAAATTAGAACAAAACATTAAAATTAGAAATAAGGATATTAGATTCCGTGCTTATAGTATGGCTTTAAAAGAAGTAGATGATTTAGGGTATTTAAAAAATGATGTGTTTATAGATAGTACACTATTAGAAAATATTTCTAATGGAAAATTATATTCATATTACAAAGAACAAATATATACTAATGATCCTTTAATATTTGTATTAGGAGATGTAACAAAAGAAAGAATCAAAAAAATATATGATAAATATGTGAAAAAAAATAGAAAAGAATTAGATTTTACATTTGATTATAATAAATTTTTATTAAAAAAAGATGATAAAGTAAAAAAAGTAGAAGAAAAAGATTATTTTCATCAATCTGCTCTAGTAACAGTTTATAAAATAGATAATATGACTGAGGAAGATAAAATAATGATGTATACTGTGGTAAATTTATTTTCATCACAATCAGCAGGTCTTATAAGAAAGAATTTAAGGGATGAAGCAGGCCTTGTTTATGGGGCATGGTCTCAAGCCGAATATTCTTTTGGCTTAATTACAATAACAGCATTAATAAATAGTAAAACTAAAAAACAAGCATTAAAACAAATAGATGCAGCTTTTAATGATATTCAAAATGAAAAAATTATTACGCCATTATTAAAAAATATTGTAGATAGGTGTAGGTTAAATTTGTTATGGGGGCTTGATGATAAGAAACAAATAATGAGTAATAATATAAAAAATATATTAGGTTATGATTATACTGATCAAAAAAAATACGATAAATTAAAGAAGATAAAACCAATTGATGTTATTGAATTTGTGAAGAGAATGAAATTAGATTTGATATATTTTTTAAAGGGGGAAGAAAATGGAAAGTAAGTTAAAACATTATACTTTAGATAATGGTTTAAATGTATATTTTTATAAAGATGATAAAAAACACTCTACTTTTGTTAATTTGGTAGTTAAATATGGCGGACTACATAGTGACTTTAAGATAAAAGAGGATTATTATCATATAGAAGATGGCATGCAACACTTTTTGGAACATATTCTTTTAGAAAAAAGTCAATATGGTAATTTAATGACCTTATTTGGACAAAAACAAATGCGATGTAATGGAGATACAAGTACTGATAGAACAAGATACTATTTTGATACGGTTGAACATTTGGATTTTGGAATCGAAAAACTAATTAAAGGTATAAATGAGCCAGTTTTTACTGGCAAAGATGTTGAAGAAGCCAAAGGCCCTATATATCAAGAAATTAGAATGAGCCGAGATAATAAATATCGTATGGCTAGAGAAATAACTATGAAAAATAGTTTTAATACTATTCCTTTCGCTACGGTATTAGGAAGTTTAAAAAATATTGAAGATATTACTTATGAAAAAGCAAAAATATGCTATGACAATTTTTATCAACCAAAGAATGAGTTTATTACAGTAGTAGGTAACTTTGATCAAAATCATGTTTTAGAACTTATTAAAAAATGTTTTAGTGATATAAAAAGAAAATATAATGATTTTGAATTAGTAAAATTTAACGAAAAAAATGAAGTGTTAAAAGATTTTGAGAAATATAAAATGCCGATTGGTAAAAATTTGGCATATATTACTTATAAAATTCCTATTTCTAACTTAGATGGTTATGATAGACTTCAGTTAGAAATGATTTTAAACTATTTTTTAGTTTTGAATTTTGGTACTACATCACCATTATATAAAACTATGATAGATGAAAAAATAATATGTGATAGAATAGATTTTTATACTAGTGTTTATCTGGATTTTGGATTTGTAACAGTACTTTCTTTAACAGACAATTTTGATTCATTTGTAAGTAAAGTAAAAGAAGTATTTAATGGGGGTTTTAACAATGATAAAGAAATGTTTAATTTGCTAAAAAGGGATAAAAAAATCCGTTTAATAGGGCGCTTTGATGATATAATTAAACTGACCAATCCTTTTATTGAAAACATAGTTACATTTAATTATGATAAATTAGATAAAATAGAAGATATAGATAATATTACGTTTAAAAAGTATTTGGATATAATAAAAAGTACTAAATTTAATAATTATACTATTGTAAAAATAGAAGATAAAAGGTGATTATATTATTTATTAAATATAAATAAAAATGGGTTTGGCTCTTGTCTTTCCTACTATTAGCTAATTAACCCTTACAATGTAAGGGTTTTATTGTATATAAAATATGCTATTCCTAAATGATTTTAATAAAAAATATGATATAATTAAACCATATTATAATCTAGATAACAAAGAAAGGATTAAAAAATGATTGAATTAACATATGTAACAGGAAATAAAGTAAAGTTGGAATTGGCTCAAAAATTATTTGGACCATATGGGATAAAAGTAATTGGAAAGAAAATAGATTGTCCGGAAATACAAGCAGATACAAATGAAGAAATCGCCAAATACTCTTCTAAATATGCTAGTAATATTTTGAAAACTGCAGTATTAAAAAATGATACTGGATTAATTATTCCAGTTTTAAACGGTTTTCCTGGACCTTATACTAGATATATAGAAGAAAAAATAACGGAAGATGGTATTTTAAAATTAATGCAAGGAAAAGAAAATCGAGAAGCTTATTTTATAGAATGTTTAGCATATACTGAATACGGAAAAGAACCAATTGTATTTATTTCTAAAACAAAAGGAAAGATTGCTTTGGAAAGCAGTGGAAAAAATGGCTGGGGATATGATTATATTTTCATACCAGAAGGATATAATTTACCTTTAGCTAATTTCGATGAGGAAACTCAAGATAATATGTGGAGTAGTGAAGGGTATCAACAATTAGCAGAATATCTTATAAATAAAGAATAGAAAATAGGTTTGGCTCCTGTCTTCCCGACCATTAAAATATAAACCCTTATTTATAAGGGTTTTAGTTTTAGATAGAAAAAGCTATTTAATTAATATTTTTAATCGATAATCTTTATACCTAACTATATACATGTTATAATAAAGATGGTGGTTTATATGAAAATAAATTCATTAAACAATGATAGAATAAAGTATTTTAGTAAACTAAAACAAAAGAAATATCGTGATAAAGAAGGATTATTTCTTGTAGAAGGTATGCATTTAGTATTAGAGGCATATAAAAGTGGTTATTTAAAAGAAATAATACTAGAAGAAAATGAAGATATTTCATTTAATTTTAATATTATTTATTATGTTCCTTCTAAACTTATAAAAAAGATATCTGATTTAGATACTCCTTCTAAAGTAATTGGAGTATGTAAGAAAAAGGAAGAAAAAGAACTTGGTAATAAAGTATTATTATTAGATAGAATACAAGATCCTGGTAATTTAGGTACTATTATTAGAAGTAGTGTGGCTTTTGGGATGGATACAATAGTATTAAGTGAGGATTCAGTTGATTTATATAATTCAAAGGTGATAAGATCGACCCAAGGAATGCTTTTTCATATAAATATTATTAGTAGAGATGCTTCTAGTTTTATAAATGAAGTAAAAAAAGAAAATTATATAATATATGGGACAAAGGTAACAAATGGAAAAGATGTAAAAAAACTTGAAAAAGAATCAAAATATGTTTTAATAGTAGGTAATGAAGGACAAGGTATATCAGATTCTTTATTAAAGTTATGTGATGAATATCTTTATATTAATATGGAAAAAGAATGTGAAAGTTTAAATGTGGCAGTAGCTACTAGTATAATAATATATGAATTAAATAAGTAGGTGTTTATATGAAATATATATATGTAGGAAAAATTGTTAATACTCATGGAATAAAAGGTGAAGTTAGGATATTATCTGATTTTAAATATAAAGATTTAATATTTAAAAAAGATATATCTTTATATATAGGTAATGATAAAATAAAAGAAGTAATATCTTCTCATCGTGTTCATAAAAACTTTGATTTAGTTATGCTTAAAGAATATAATAATATTAATGATATATTAAAATATAAAGGATTAGATATATATATTGATAGCGAAGATTTAAAAATAAATAATGAAAAAATAACTTCATATGATTTAATAGGATACAAAGTATTTATGAATAATAAATGTATTGGAGTAGTAGATAATATAATTGAGACAAAAGCTAATGATGTTTTAGTAGTGTTAGATGATAATAAAAAAAGGATTCTTATTCCTAATGTAAAGGAAATTGTAAATATACAAAATGGTAAAATATTAGTATCCGATATAAAGGGGTTGATAGAGTGAAAATAGATATATTGACTCTTTTCCCAGAAATGTATGAGGGTTTTTTAAGTGAATCAATTATTAAAAGAGCAATTGAAAAACAAATAGTAGAAATTAAAATACATAATATTAGAGATTATTCCAAAGATCCTCATAAAAAAGTAGATGATTATGGTTTTGGTGGAGGAGCGGGGATGATTCTAATGTGTCAACCTATATTTGATGCGGTAGAATCATTAAAAGAAGAAGACACAAAAGTCATATTACTAACTCCCCAAGGAGATTTATATAAACAAACTATTGCATCTAATTTATCTAAAGAAAAACATATTATATTAATATGTGGTCATTATGAAGGATTTGATGAAAGAATTAGAAGTATAGTAGATATGGAAATAAGTATAGGGGACTATGTTTTAACAGGAGGAGAACTTCCTAGTATGGTAATTACTGACAGTATAGTTAGATTACTTAAAGGAACGATAGATGAAGCATCACTTCAAAGTGAATCATTTGACAATAATTTATTTGATTATCCACAATATACTAAACCTCGTAATTTTAGGGATATGAAAGTTCCTGAAATATTATTTAGTGGACATCATGAGAAAATCAGAAAGTGGCGTCTTATGAAACAACAAGAAAAAACAAAAGAAAGAAGACCTGATTTGTTGAAGGAGGAGTAAAATGAAAAGGGATATCGTAAAAAGATTTAGTGATTCAATGAGATATACTAGATTTATTCTAAAAAAGAAAAAGAAAGAGCAAGAATATGAAAAATTAAGAAAAGAGATACTAGGTTATGAGGTAAAGCCTAAAATTAAATCAGATGATGTTATTAGCGTTAAAAAAGCAATAATTGTCGCCCCTTTCTTAATTGAAAAAATTTTGTCTAGAAAAAAATCAAAAACTAAAGAACAAATAAATGTTAATGAGTTGGTTTCAGAAATAAAAAAGTTATCTTTATTTACTGAGGCAATTGTGAAGTTACCAGCGACTTCAGTATTATCAGCAGGATCCCTTGCGTTAATATATAAGATAAAAAATAGTCGAAAAAGTATTATTAAGGAACAACAAAAAGTCCAAGTATTGGAAGATTATTTTATTGATAAAGAAATCAGTTTAAAAGAATTAGAAGATATCAAATTAAATTTAACAGGATCACTTATGGAATTAGATTTTTTAGAAAATGATATATTAAAATCATATAATTTCTTTATTGATACTGATGAAGTTAAGAATGTTTTAATACAAATAAATAAGATGAAAAAAGAAATTCAGGATAAACAAATAGAAGTACAATTAAATATTGAAAATATAAAAGAAAAAGAATATCAAGATGATTATAATATAGGTGGTAAGTCAATATAATAAAAAATAGTTGAAATTATATAATATATATGTTATTATTTATACTGTTATCAAAAAAAGTAATCCGCTGGTACTCTATGATTACTGGTTAGAAAAGGAGTGACATTGATGAATATTATTGATAAGATTGCAGAAAAACAACTAAATCCTAACATTCCAGAATTTAAAGCAGGGGATACAGTTAGAGTACATGTAAAAATTATCGAAGGTAAACGTGAACGTATTCAAATATTTGAAGGTATTGTTATTGCACGTAAAGGTAAGGGTATTAGTGAAACTTTTACTGTTAGAAAGAAATCTTCAGGAGTGGGAGTAGAAAAAATATTTCCAGTACATTCTCCTAAAATTGCGAAATTAGAAGTAGTTAGAAGAGGTCGTGCAAGACGTGCTAAACTTTATTTCTTAAGAGAAATAATTGGGCAATTCAAAATTAAAGAACAACGATAAGGCTTTTGCCTTATTTTTGTGTAAAGGGGAATAATAATGGGAATTATAAAAAAGATATTACCTTATATTTTTATCGTTTTATTAGTAATTGTTGTTAGAGTATATATATTTACACCTATTACAGTAAATGGTGAATCAATGCAGACAGCTCTTCATCATGGTGATGTGATATTATTAAATAAGGCCTATAAAAATATAGAAAGGTTTGATATTGTAGTTATTAATTTAAATGATAATAAACCATTAATAAAAAGAATAATAGGTCTTCCAGGAGAACATATAAGATACACAAATAATAAACTTTATATTAATAACATCGTTATTGAAGAAGAATTCATAAGAGAAGATACAGAAAATTTTAGTTTACTTTCTTTAGGTTATAATTATATTCCCGATGATATGTATTTTGTAATGGGTGATAATCGTAATGATTCAGTAGATAGTAGGAAAATAGGTTTAATAAACAAAAAAGATATAGTGGGTAAAACTAGTTTAATTTTATTTCCATTTAATAGATTTGGCACAACAAAATAGAAGATGTAAATCTTCTTTTTTTATGATAAAATTAAGTAGGTGATAAATATGAATATAAATTGGTATCCAGGCCATATGGCTAAAACAAAAAGATTAATAGGCGAACAATTAAAATATATTGATATTGTATATGAAATAGTAGATGCGAGAATACCTTATTCATCTAGAATGAAAGATATTGATAATGTATTAAAAGGTAAGGAAAGATTATTAATATTTACGAAGATTGATTTATGTGATAAAAAAGAAACTAAAGAATGGATATCTTATTATGAGAAAAAAGGGTATTATGTAGTAACAGTTGATTTATTAAATAATAAAGGAATAGAGGATATATTAAAAGTTAGTAAAAGTATTTTATCAAACAAAAGACAAAATAAAATAGATAAGGGATTAAAGGTTACTAAAATAAAAGCTTTAATATTAGGAATACCTAATGTAGGGAAGTCTACATTAATAAATAGATTAGTAGGTAAAAAGGCAACAAATGTAGGAAATAAGCCTGGTATTACAAAAAGTAATCAATGGATAAGAATAAATGACGAAATAGAATTACTTGATACTCCAGGATTATTATGGCCAAAGATAGAAAGTGATGAAGTGGCATTAAATCTTGCGAGTATGACTGCGATTAAGGAAGAAATTGTTCCTAGTGATGATGTAGCCATATATATATTAAAGACTTTAAATAAGTACTATCCTAATTCATTAAAAGAAAGATATGATATTAGTGACATTGACTTCTCTGACATTGTTTCTATTTATGAAAAAATAGGTAAGAAGAGGGGAGCTCTTATAAAGAGCGGGGAAGTTGATTATGACAAGGTTAGTTCAATTATTATAAAGGATTTAAGAGATGGTTATCTAGGTAATGTTACTTTTGACAGATGCTCCTAGGTTCTTTTTTTAATCAGTACTTGACAATGCCAGGTAGTTGGTATAAAATGGTAATGAAAGAAAAAAATAGAGAGGGATGATATTTTGAATACGCAATTTAAAAAAGGCGTTTTAGAACTATTGGTTCTACTCTCAGTTGCAAAAAAAGATATGTATGGCTATGAATTAGTACAAGAAGTATCTAAAGTAACTGATATTAATGAGGGAACAATATACCCACTTCTTAGAAGGTTAACTAATGAAAAATGTTTTGAAACATATTTAGTTGAATCTAAAGAAGGCCCCCCTAGAAAATATTACCGATTAACAGCTTTAGGAATATCAAAAAAGGGGAAAATATTATCTCAATGGACTAATTTTTCAAAGAAAGTAAATAATTTTATAAAAGGAAGCGATATAAATGAATAAGAAGAAGTTTTTAAAAGAATTAGAAAATAGACTAGATGTATTAAAAGAAGAAGAGAAAAAAGATATATTAAATGAATATGAAGGACATATTGATTTAAAGGTAAAAAATGGTAAAACAGAAGAAGAAGCTGTGAAGGATTTTGGAAAGATTGATGATTTAGTAGCAGAAATACTTGATGCTTATAAAATAAAAAAGGATTATAAAAAACAAGGGGATTCATTAGATAAGTATATTGAAAAATTTGTAGATACATTAAAAGAAGTATTTAAAAATATAACGGCTAGTATAAATGATGATACTATTGGTTTTATTTTTAAACTATTAATTGTATTAATCGCGATAGGGTTTTTAAAAATACCATTTTATATTATAGAACATATAGGAAGAGGTATCTTTGGAGCTTTAACATTTAACCCTCTTGATAATATATTAATCTTTATATGGGTTTTAGTAGTTCAAATTGTTTATGTGATTGCGGCTTTTATGTTAGCATTTTCGATTTTAAAGAAAAAGGATGTAGTAGAAAAAAAAGAAGAAATAAAAAAAGAGACCAAGAAAAAAGAAACTAAAAGAGAAGAAAAAAAAGAAACTAAAAAAATAGAGACAAAAGAAGAAAAAAAAAGAGATCAAAAAATAGTAGTAAATAGTTCTATTCAAACAATCTCAACTGTTATTTTAAAAATAGGTGCTATAATGATTACTATCCCCTTAATATTTATGATGATAGGTTTTGCAGTTGGTTTAGGAATACTAATTAAACTTGTGATTGAAGGTATAGTATTGTTTAGTGTATTAAGTATAATTGTTGGATTTATCTTTTTAAATGGTTTATTAATAGATCTAATTTATACTGTGGTATTTAGAAAAAGGAAAAGAGGAATTGGATTTTTAATTAACCTTATAATAGGATTACTATTAATTGGTTTTGGATCAGCTTCTATCGTGTTTGATTTTGTGAAATATGATTATGTTGATGAATTACCTAATCATAGTTATCAAGTGTTTGAAAAAGAATATACTTATTCTTTAGATGGTGAATTTACTTTTTATTATCGATATGGGGATGCTGATATAGTTATAGATGATAATCTTACAAATAAAATGAAAGTAAAAGCAATATATTATGATGAATTGATTGATTTAAATGAGGTAAAGTATGATAATAATAAGGTGAAATTTAGTATTGATGGAGAAGATTATAATTTTAAAGAAGTTAATGCTTTTTATAAAATGATAAAAAGAGATTTAAAAGATAAAAAACTTTATAACTATTCATTATTTTTTAAACCAAAGTATGAAATATATGTTAATAGTCAAAGTGTAGATGGTATAAATATAATTAAGATAAAGGATTAATTTCTTTATCTTTTATTTTATATATATTTAATGTTATTATATTAATAGGTGATTTTATGTATTTATATAAATATGAAAAAGAATTATATAGTAAAAATATTAATTATATAGGGGGAGTAGATGAAGTTGGAAGGGGTCCTTTAGTAGGTCCTGTTGTCGCAGCTTGTGTAGTACTACCTAATGATTTTAAACTAGAGGGCTTGACAGATTCAAAAAAATTAAGTGAAAAAAAAAGAGATATATTTTATTCTTATATTAAAGAACATGCCTTAGGTATAGGAATAGGGATTATAGATGAAAAAGAAATAGATAGAATAAATATATTAGAAGCTTCTAAAAAGGCAATGATTAAGGCAGTAAATAATGTGAAGTGTACACTAGAATATGCTTTAGTAGATGGTAATATGAAAATAAATATAGATATTCCTTATTTATCTATAATCAAAGGGGATAGCAAAAGTATTTCTATCGCAGCGGCATCTGTTATCGCAAAAGTAACTAGGGATAAAATGATGTATGATTTTGATAAAAGGTATCCAGAGTATGAATTTAAAAATCATAAAGGATATCCTACTAAGAGACATATAGAATTATTAAAAAAATATGGCGTTTTAGATGAATATCGAAAAAGTTATAAACCTGTAAAGGAAATTATTAATGTGTAACGAAAGAATAGTATATAAGAATATAATGTTAGTAATTTAAAGATTGACATTTTTTGTTAGTTAATGTATATTCTAAAAAAGAAACGGAAGTGACATAATGACTAAGTATTTAGTTATAGTAGAATCACCTAGTAAATCTAAAACAATTGAAAATTATTTAGGAAAAGATTATAAAGTTGTTTCTAGTAAAGGACATATTAGAGACCTTTCTACATCAGGAAAATATGGTTTTGGAATAGATTTGGAAAACAACTTTAAACCGAATTATATGCCTATTAAAGGTAAGAAAAAAGTAATTAATGAAATGAAAAAAGAAGCTTTAAAAGTAGATAAAGTATTTCTCGCAACTGACCCAGATCGTGAAGGAGAAGCTATTAGTTGGCATTTAAAAGAAGCTTTAGAAATAGATGAAACATTATATGATAGGGTGGTATTTAATGAAATAACAAAGAAGGCTGTATTGGAAGCTTTCTTAAATGTTAGAAAAATAGATAATGATTTAGTTAAATCTCAAGAAACGAGAAGAATGCTTGATCGTATTATTGGATTTAGATTAAGCAAATTGATTCAAAGTAAAACAGGAAGTAAATCAGCGGGCAGAGTACAAAGCGTAGCTTTAAAATTAGTTGTAGATAGAGAAAGAGAAATAGAGGCTTTTAAGGAAGAAGAATACTGGGAAATCAAAGCCGTCTTTAATGATTTTGAAGCAATGCTTGAAAAATATATGAATAAAAAAATAGAAATAAAAACTGAAAGGGATGCTAAAGATATTATAAACAATTTATCTAATGCATTTAAAATAGTAGATATAAGTAAAACTACTAAAAATAAAAAATCAAAACATCCTTTTATAACAAGTACAATGCAACAAGAAGCATCAACTAAACTTAATTTTGGTGCTAGAAAAACAATGACTTTAGCTCAAAAATTATATGAAGGTCTTACTTTAAAAGATGAAACAGTAGGTTTGATTACTTATATGCGTACTGATTCTACTAGATTATCTGACGATTTTATAGGTGAAACATATAATTATATCGAACAAAAATATGGTAAAGAATATGTGGGTTTCATAAAGAAAAATAAGAAAAAAGAAAATGTTCAAGATGCTCATGAAGCAATAAGGCCTACCAGTATTATGCGTACTCCTGAATCAGTAAAAGCTTATTTATCACCTGATGAATATAAATTATATCAAATGATATATTTTAGGGCTCTTGCTTCTTTAATGCATGATGCAAAAGTAGCTACACATCTATAAAATTGGAAAATAATGGTTATCAATTTAAAGCTACTGGTTCAGTTTTAATTTTTGATGGTTATTTAAAGGTGTATGCTGAATATGAAAATCAAGAAGATAAAATATTACCATCTTTTGAAAAGTATCATTCTGATATATTAGTATCTAAGTCAATAGAACCTAGCCAACATTTTACTAAACCACCAGCTAGGTATACCGAAGCAAAACTTATAAAAGAAATGGAAGAATTAGGAATAGGAAGACCATCTACCTATACTACAACGATGGATACTTTAAAACTAAGAGGATATGTTAGTGTGATAGAAAAGAAGTTTCATCCTACTGAACAAGGTATTATTACTACAGATAAATTGCAGGAATTTTTTAGTAATATAATAAATGTGGAATATACTGCTCATATGGAAGCTGATCTAGATAAAATTTCTGAAGGTAAAATAGAATCGACAAAAGTATTAAAAGAATTTTATAATGAATTTGATGATTTAATAAAGACGGCTTTTAATGATATGGAAAAAATAGCGCCTGAAGAAACAGGAGAACTCTGTCCGGAATGTGATCATCCTTTAGTTATAAGAACAGGTAAGTATGGAAAATTTGTAGCTTGTAGTAATTATCCGGAATGTAAATATATTAAAAAAGAAGAAAAGAAAGTTATAGAGGTATGCAATTGTCCAAAATGTGATGGTAAAATAGTAGAAAAGAAAACAAAAAAAGGTAGGATATTTTATGGGTGTAGTAATTATCCAAAATGTAATTATGCTGTATGGGATAAACCGACAGGCGAGAAATGTCTTGAATGTGGTGAATTATTAGTAATAAAGAAAGATAAAATAAAATGTAGTAAGTGCGAGTATGAAAAAGCAAAATAAATTTGCTTTTTTCTTTTTTCGTGCATTTTTTACATAAATATATCGTAAATTAATATTGTAGTAAAAAAATAAGAAAAGGAGGCAGAAATGCGAAAGAATGTACTTAGTATCGTTTTAGGATGTGTAATGACCTTAGCATTAACCTTAGGAGTAAGGGCTGTCTTTGCGGATAGCAACAATTCAACTGAAGATGAATGTTTAAACGCAGAAGAACTAAGAGAATTAATACTTGATGAATTAGTAAAAGAAATAACTATTAAGGTGGATTTGGATGGTGATATTGAAAAAACAGTAGAATCTAGTATTGAAGAAAGTATGAATAGAATTAAAACAACTATGGTAACAAAGAACTATACTAATAAAACTACTAATAATACTATGAATACATCAAATATTACTAACAAATCTTATAGTAAAATAGAAAATAGTTATAACGCAATTGGTAATGCAGATAATGATACAGAAACAAGTGTTACTAACGAAACAAACATTGAAACAACAGTAACAAATGAACAAACAACTAGTGTATCTAATAGCGGTAATGATACAAATTCAAACAATGAAGATAATGACGTTTTAGATGTAGATTCTAATAACAATGATGTTGAAATAGATGATTAATTTAAATAAAACACTGTAAACAGTGTTTTATTTTTTTATTTTAATGTTATAATATAAATAGGATGGTGAAGTAAACAGTGCTGGAAAAATATGAAAATAATAATTATCCAATTGATATTACTCCTGAAGAAGTGGCAGCAAGGAAAAAAGCAAGACAAAATGATATTGAAAAGATTATTGGAATATGGAGAGAATTAAAAAAAGCGGCTAATTCATTAAGAAGTACTAAGGAATCTACTGAAAGATACCATAATTTTTTAGACTCCTTATTTTTTAAAAGATCGTTTAAATTTCCTGAAAAGAATGTAGAAATTCGTGGTTTAACTGATCTAGAACTTAAATACATGAATAGAGTTGTTGTTTTTGGGAAATCAAAGCCGTCTGAAGAAACCACTTCTAATGAAGTGCGTTTCCCTGAGAATGATTACACGGGGTTAACTGATGATGAAATCATGGCAGTAGCTGACGAATCAGGATGTAATTCTGTGGGTGGGGGCAAAGAAGCTTATTATCGACTTACTGAAGATCCATTTGCTAATCCAAAAATTGATTTAGAAGAAAAATCTGAAAGAGGTAGAGCTAAATAACAGGAAACTAAATTGTAGTTTCTTTTTTTTAATATTTATAAAACATGTTATAATTATAATAGGTGATAATATGGACAAGAAATTAAAAAAATTTTTAGATTATCTTAGATATCAGAAAAATTATTCTAACTATACAATAATTAATTATCAAAATGATATAGAAGAGTTTTTAATTTTTATTAATAAGGAAGGGGTCAAAGATTTTACTAAAGTAACATATTCAGATATTAGATTTTATCTTACTGATTTGTATAATAAAAAGTATTCTAGAAATACAGTTTCTAGAAAATTAAGTTCTCTTCGTAGTTTTTATAAATATTTATTAAGTGAAGGAGACATTAGTGATAATCCTTTTTTATTAGTATCATCTCCTAAAAAAGAAATGATATTACCTAAATTTTTATATTATGAAGAATTAGAGAAGTTGTTTAAAGTACCTAATGTAAAAAATTCTTTAGGACAAAGAGATTTATTAATATTAGAAATCTTATATGCAACCGGGATTAGAGTCAGTGAATTAGTAAATATTAAAATAAAAGATATTGATTTTTATAATAAAACAATTGATGTAGTAGGAAAAGGTAATAAAGAAAGGTATGTATCCTTTGGAGTATATTGCCAAGATATTTTAGAAAAATATATTAATGATGGGAGAATAAAATTATTAAAAGGTAATAATACTGATACTTTATTACTAAATAATAATGGTAAAGGATTAACTACTAGAGGAGTTAGATTAATAATTGATAAATTAATAAATAAAGCATCTATTAATACTAATGTTACGCCACATATAATCAGACATACTTTCGCAACACATATGTTAAATGAAGGAGCTGACCTTTTAACAGTACAAGAATTATTAGGACATGCTAATCTTTCAACTACACAGGTATATACTCATGTTACAGATGAACATTTAAGAAGTGTTTACTTAAATTGTCATCCAAGGGCGAAATTTAAGTAAATTATCTTTTTTAATCGCATAAAATATCTTGTAATTGCTTTATTTATATGGTAAAATTCAAGTTAGTCATTAAAAACACACGACATGGATTTAAATATCTAGTGCCTTATGGTGATATTTAAAGAGGAAGTGATCGGAGGAAAAACGAAGGAGGAATAAAAATGACAGTAGTTTCAATGAGTTATTTATTAGAATCGGGAGTTCACTTTGGACATCAAAAAAGAAGATGGAATCCTAAAATGGGTGAGTATATTTTCACATCGCGTGATGATATTCACATAATTGATTTACAAAAGACAGCAAAGAAGATTGAAGAAGCGTATCAATTAATCAGTAAGATTGTTGCGGGTGGCCAAGAAGTATTATTTGTTGGTACCAAAAAACAAGCTCAAGATGTAGTAAAAGAAGAAGCAGAAAGAGCTGGAATGCATTATGTTAACCAAAGATGGTTAGGGGGAACTTTAACTAATTTTCGTACTATTAGAAAACGTATAAGACGTTTGGAAGAAATAGAGAGAATGGAAAAAGATGGTACTTTTGAGGCGTTACCTAAAAAAGAAGTATTAGGGTTAAAAAAAGAATATGAAAAATTAAATAAATACTTATGCGGCATTAGAGAAATGAAAAAGATTCCTGGGGCATTGTTTATTGTTGATTCATTAAAGGAATCAATTGCGATAAAAGAAGCTAAAAAATTAGATATTCCAGTATTTGGAATTATTGATACCAATTGTGATCCTGATGATGTTGATTACATAATACCTGGAAATGATGATGCGATTAGAGCTATTAAATTAATAGTAGCTGTTATTGCTAATGCAATTGTAGAAGTAAAAGGCGGAAAACTTATTAATTTTATTTCTGAAGAAGATAGGGCATTGAATAATAAAAAAAATGAAAGTAAAGAAAAGCAAGATAAAAAAGAATCAAAGGAAGTAAAAGAAGAATCAAAAGAAGTTAAAGAAGGATCAAAAGAAAAAGAAGTAAAAGAAGAATCAAAAGAATCAAAGGAAGTAAAAGAAAAAGAAGTAAAAGAAGGATCAAAAGAAAAAGAAGTAAAAGAAGAAACTACAAGGATAAAGAAAAAAGAAGAAAAAATAGCTTTTGAAGATTTAAAAGTAAACGAATTAAAAGATATAGCTAAGGAAAAAGGTATATCTGGGTATTCAAAAATGAAGAAAGCAGAATTAATTGAAGTTTTAAGTTAAAAGGAGGAATATTCATGGTTAGTGCAAATGATGTAAAACAATTACGTGAAAAAACAGGTGCAGGGATGCTTGATTGTAAAAAGGCTTTAATAGAAACAAATGGAGATTTTGATAAAGCTACTGATTGGCTTCGTGAAAAAGGAATATCAACTGCTAATAAAAAAGCTAGTCGTATTGCAACAGAAGGTTTAATAAATATAGAGACAAATGGTAACATTGCAGTAATGGTTGAAGTAAATGCGGAAACAGATTTTGTTTCAAAGAATGAAGGATTTATTAATTTAATAAATAAAATAACAAATGTTGTTTTAAATAATGAAGTTATTAATATGGATGAAGCTTTAGCTATTAATGTGGATAATGGCACTTTAAATGATTTAATAGTAAGTACAATTGCGAAGATTGGTGAAAAAATAAGTTTTAGAAGATTTGAAAAATTAATAAAACAGGACAATGAAATTTTCGGAGTTTATCTTCATATGGGTGGAAGAATTGGTGTTATAACTGTTATTCAAAATGGTGATAAAGAAGTCGCAAAAGATATTGCGATGCATATTGCAGCTATCAAACCAAAATACATTTCTAAGGAAGAAATTCCTTCTGAAGAAATAGAAAAAGAAAAGAAAATTCTTAGAGAACAAGCTTTAAATGAAGGAAAACCTGAAGCTATTATAGATAAAATGGTTGAAGGTAGAATAAGTAAATATTATAAGGAAGTATGTCTTTTGGATCAACCATTTTTTAAAGATGGGGATATAAATGTTAATCAATATCTTTCATCAAAAGAAGTTACAGTGAAAAAATTTATTCGTTTTGAACTTGGTGAAGGTTTAGAAAAAAGAGAAGATAACTTCGCTGAAGAAGTTATGAAACAAATAAATAATTAATTTCATTGGGTGGCAGTATGAGAAAAATATTAGTAGGACTAGTAATGGTAATGTTATTGTCTGGTTGTAAAATAGAAAAAATAGAACAATTAGAAAAAACAGATGTATTTGTAGCTGGTTATGATGTTGATGATAGTCATGTATTTGTTAATACCTCATCAAATGATATTATAAATATTTTTAAAAGAGGTACAGGTATTATATATTTTGGTTACCCAGAATCGCTCTTTTGTCAAGAAATTGTAAAGATTTTGGATGAAATTAGTAAACAAAATGATATTAAGCAAATATATTATTTGAATGTCAATGAATTAAAAAAAAGTAATCCTTCTGCTTATCAAGAGATATTATCATTAGTAAGTGATTATTTGTATTATGAAGATGAGGCTAATAATAAAATATTGTACCTTCCTGATGTCTATTTTGTAAAAGATGGTAATATTATTGGTAATCATATTTCTACTAATATAATTCATGATGAATTAGTACATAGCGAAGGGGAATGGATTGATCTTACTCGTAAGGAAAAGAATGAGATAAAGAACATATTTTTAGGTTTATTAACACAATTATATTCTTGTAATTGTAGTTGTAATTAAGAATAAATATGTTCTTTTCATTTGCTATTTTTTATAATTATAGTAGAATATAAGTAAAGGAGAGAGTAATTATATGAATCAAGATATTTTTATTGAGGCAAAAGAAAAAATGGAAAAAGCTTTAGATTCTTTAACTAGAAATTTTACTACAATTAGAACAGGGAGAGCTAATCCTTCTATGTTGGATCATGTTATGGTTGATTATTATGGAGTTAGTACGTCACTGAAACAATTAGCAGTAATAAGTGTACCTGAAGGTAGACAATTATTAATAAAACCATTTGATCGTTCAGCTTTAGGGGCAATGGAAAAAGGGATTATGATGGCTAATTTAGGAATTAATCCTAATAATGATGGAGAAACAATTAGGCTTATTATACCTGCTTTAACTGAAGAAAGAAGGAAAGATTTAACAAAGCAAGCTAAAACTTTATCAGAAGAGGCTAAAATAGCATTAAGAAATATTAGACATGATATTAATAATAAAATAAAAGGATTAGCCTATTCCGAAGACGAAGAAAAAAGTAATATGAAAAAGGTACAAGATATGGTTGATAATTATAATAAACAAATAGATGAAGTATTAAAAGAAAAAGAAAAAGATATTATGGAAATATAAAAATCTATTTAAAAGATTTTCTTGTTAATTTTTAATGAAAAAGGGGATTTATTAAAAAAATAATATGTTATAATTTAAGTATAATAAATACATGTACAATAATACTCAATGCAATAAGTATTGGAGGATTAATATGAAGTTAATTAGAAAAAATAATAAAGCGTTTACTTTAATAGAATTAGTAGCTGTAATAATAATATTGGGAATAACGTTATCAGTGGCAGTACCAATGGTGACAAGGGCAGTAAGAAAATCTAAATTAGAATTAATGGCAAGTCAGGAAAAC